>JALQTL010000149.1 GCA_023260935.1 Paracoccaceae bacterium | reverse complement strand
ATAAAATGGAAAACCGCATCCGCCTGATCGGCCCGCCCACCCTGATGCCCTCGGGGATCGGTGAATTCGGCTGCGAGGTCTATGAAGACATGCGCGAAGGCCTGAAAGACGCCGAGGTCGTGATGATGCTGCGCCTTCAGCGCGAGCGGATGGATGGTGGCTTTATCCCCTCGGAGCGCGAATACTTCCATCGCTACGGGCTGGATGCCGAAAAGCTGGCCTTCGCCAAGGACGATGCGATTGTCATGCACCCCGGCCCGATGAACCGCGGGGTCGAGATCGATGGCGAACTGGCCGATGACATCAACCGATCCGTCATTCAGGATCAGGTCGAAATGGGCGTGGCGGTGCGCATGGCCTGCATGGACCTGCTGGCGCGCAACCTGCGGGCGGACCGGGGCATGAAGGCGGCGGAAAGCTATGTCTGACGCTTGCCCCTTTGCGGCCGAGGACGCCGCCCGATGACCCCGGACCCGAACCGCAAACCCACCAAGGCCGAGGCGCGGATGGGCGGAATGGTGGCGCTTCTGGTGCTGGTCTTCATCGCGGTGCTGACCGTGGCCTTCGTGATGATGGGATAGCGCCATGAGCCGGATCGAACCCGACAGCCTGCTGCAACGCCATCTGCCCCCGGATGAGGGCGAGACGGTGCTGGCCGAATTCCGCGCCGACCGCGGGGCCTATTGGAAAGGCCATGTGATC
Organism: Paracoccaceae bacterium; assembly: GCA_023260935.1. Lineage (GTDB taxonomy): Bacteria > Pseudomonadota > Alphaproteobacteria > Rhodobacterales > Rhodobacteraceae > Pseudotabrizicola. The sequence goes on along the minus strand of JALQTL010000149.1, from coordinate 11,548 downwards.
ATGGCCGTTGTTCTGGGCGCAGTCGCCGGGATCGCCCTGATGGTGATGGGCAACCCCTATCCGGTGATGGGGCCGGTCGGGGCGGGTCTGGCAATCGCAGGGCGGGCGGCCTTTCTGGCATCCGAGGCCCTGACCGATGTTTGGACCCTGACCGACCGCCGCCTTCTGGGCCCCTCGGCCCGGTCCATCCCTTTGGCCCGCATCGCGCAGGCACGGCCCTTTTTCGGCGCGGTGCAAATCGTCACCCGCGAAGGCGACAAGCACCTGATCAAATACCTGTCCGATGCCGAGGCCGTGGCGGCCCGCATCCGGGCCGGAGCGGGCCTGCCGTTATGACCGCACACAGCAGGACCGTTCCCAGCCTGACCGTTCCCGCTTTCGAGGCGGGCGTCACCCGCATCTTCGCCCTTGATCCCGCCGACCCAACGCTTGCGGCCATTCTGCCGCCCCAACCGCTTGACGCCGGGCATCTGGCCCCGCTTCTGGGTGCGGCGACCTTGCGCGAAGGCCACGCCGACAGGGTGGCGATCAAGGATCTGGGGGATCTGACGCTGTCGGAATTCCTGCGGATCGGCCATGATGCGCGCAGCGATGATCTGGCCGCAAATGCCGCCGCGCTGGATGGCCTGCGCGGTCAGGTACTGCTGGTGCATTCCAGTGCCTTTGACGGGCAGGCCGTGACGCTTGCCCCCGTGCCCGGGCTGACCTTCATGGGGGGCTTCCGGCGCAATGACGCCCCCCCTGCCCCGCTGTCGCTGCCCGAAAAGGAACGCCCCGAGGTGCTGGAGCGCCCGGCCCCGCAAGCGCCGGGGCTGCGGATCGGAGGGCTTCTGCCGCTTGTGCTTTTGATCCTTGGCCTCGTGGCCGTTCTCTTTGCCCTTAGCTGACCCGCCCGGAAAGGCACCGCCCATGACCACGACCTTTCTTGACAACATCCGCCTGATCGATCCCGAAGGCGATAGCGTCACCGAAACGACGCTGATCCTTGACGGCGGGCTGATCGCGGCCGTCGGCGCAGCCTCGCCCCCGCGGGGTGCGGCAGTGGTGGACGGGCGCGGGGCCTGCCTTGCGCCCGGGATCGTCGATCTGGGCGTCAAGATCGGGGAACCCGGGGAACGGCACCGCGAAAGCTTCCGCTCGGCCGGGCTGGCGGCGGCGGCGGGGGGCGTTACCACCATCATCGCCCGCCCCGATACCCACCCCGCCATCGACACGCCCGAAACGCTGGAATTCGTCACCCGCCGTGCGGCCGAGGCAAGCCCCGTCCGCATCCGCCACATGGCCGCGCTGACCAAGGGCCGCGAAGGGCGCGAGATGACGGAAATCGGCTTTCTGCTGGATGCCGGCGCCATTGCCTTTACCGATGCGCCCCGTGTGGTGACAGATGCCAAGGTGCTGTCGCGCGCACTGTCCTATGCCCGGTCGCTGGGGGCGCTGGTCATCGGCCACCCGCAGGAACCGGGGCTTTCGGCCGGGGCATCGGCCACATCGGGCAAGTTCGCCAGCCTGCGTGGCATTCCGGCCGTGCATCCGATGGCCGAACGGATCGGGCTGGACCGCGACCTTGGCCTGATCGAGATGACGGGCGCGCGCTATCACGCCGATCAGATCACCACCGCCCGCAGCCTGCCCGCGCTGGAACGGGCTAAGGCCAACGGGCTGGATGTGACGGCCGGCGTTTCCATCCACCATCTGACGCTGAACGAACTGGACGTGGGCGATTACCGCACATTCTTCAAGCTGACGCCGCCACTGCGGTCGGAAGAAGACCGTCTGGCGATGATCGCCGCGGTGGCTGCGGGGGTGATTGATGTGATCGGCAGTTTCCATACCCCGGCGGATGAGGAATCAAAGCGCCTGCCGTTCGAGGATGCCGCATCTGGCGCGGTCGGGCTGGAAACCATCCTGCCGGCGGCGCTGCGGCTGTTCCATGCCGACCAGATGACCCTGCCACAGCTTTTCCGCGCGCTGTCGCTGAACCCCGCACGGCGGCTGGGGCTGGCGCAGGGCCGCGTGGCCGAAGGGGCGCCGGCCGATCTGGTGCTGTTCACCCCCGACACGCCCTTTGTCATGGACCGCTTCACCCTGCGGTCCAAATCGAAGAACACGCCCTTTGACGGCGCGCGGATGGAGGGTAAGGTTCTGGCGACCTTTGTTGGTGGCCGGCAGGTCTTTGCCGCGGAGTAAGCATGCCCGAACTGACTTCTGACCCTCTGCTCCTGCTGTTGACGGCGGCACTTTCCTATCTGCTGGGGTCCATTCCCTTTGGCATCGTGATCACCCGGGCCATGGGTCTGGGCGATCTGCGCCAGATCGGATCGGGCAATATCGGGGCCACGAATGTGCTTCGCACCGGCAACAAACCCGCAGCTCTTGCCACTTTGCTGCTTGATGCCGGCAAGGGCGGGATTGCCGTGCTGATCGCGCGTGTGCTGGTGGGGGCAGATGCCGCACAGGTGGCGGCGCTTGCGTCCTTTCTGGGGCATCTGTTCCCGGTCTGGCTGGGATTCCGGGGGGGCAAGGGGGTGGCCACATTCCTTGGCACCCTGATCGCCCTTGCCTGGCCCGCGGGCCTTGCTGCCTGCGCCACATGGGCGGTTACAGCCGCGATCAGCCGCATCTCATCACTTTCCGCGCTTGTGGCGGCAGCACTTTCCCCGGTCTGGCTGGTGGTTCTTGGATACCCGCAGACAAGCATTCTGGCCATCGTGCTGGCCGCGCTGATCTTCGTGCGCCATCAGCCGAATATCGCCCGTCTGCGCGCCGGTACGGAACCCCGGATCGGCAAGAAATAGATCACCGCCCGGCGGCCCTACAGGCTGGCGGCTTCGTAGATCGGCGCCAGCGACCCGTTCCATGCGCCGTCGTAAAGCTTCAGCCAGCGGTCCGCCTGCACCTCGCCCGTGGCAAGGCTTTGCATCAAGGGTGCAAGGAAATTTTCCTCGCCCAGTCCCCGCGCCGCCAGCCCAGCATGGCTTAGCCCGACCGCGGCGCGCGCCAGATCCCACAGCTTCACGCCATCCGCTTCGCCCTGCAGCGCCGAGACAGAGGCCGCAACCCGCAGAGCTTCACGCGTTTCGGCCGTCAGGCCCTTGACCAGATCCCAAGCCGCATCCAGCGCCGTCTGGTCATACATCAACCCCACCCAGAAGGCCGGCAGTGCGTTCAGATGCGCCTCATCCCCGGCATCGGCACCGCGCATCTCGATGTATTTCTTGACCCGCGCCTCGGGGAAAACGGTCGTCAGATGGTCAGCCCAATCGCTGAGCGTGGGCTTTTCCCCCGGCAGCGCCGGCAATTCGCCCTTCAGGAAATCGCGGAAACTTTGCCCAAGCGCGTTGTGATAGACCCCGTCGCGATAGACGAAATACATCGGCACATCCAGCACCCAGTCGACATAGGCCTGAAAACCAAAGCCATCTTCAAAGGCAAAGGGCAGCATGCCGGTGCGGCTGTCATCCAGACTCCGCCAGATGCGCGACCGCCAGCTACGATGACCGTTCGGCTTGCCATCAAAGAACGGCGATGACGCGAAAAGCGCGGTCGCCACCGGTTGCAGCGCAAGCGCCACCCGCAGCTTTTTTACCATGTCCGCCTCGGAGGCGAAATCGAGGTTCACCTGCACCGTGCAGGTGCGATACATCATCTGCGTGCCATGCGTGCCGACGCGGCCCATGTAATCGGTCATCAGCCGGTAACGGCCCTTTGGCATGCGGGGCATGTCTTCATGCCGCCATTCCGGGGCCGCCCCGATTCCCATGAACCGCACCCCCATCGGCCCGGCGATCTGTTCCACCTCGTCCAGATGGTTGCGCAGTTCGGCGGCGCCCTGGACAATGTTTTCCAAAGGCGCGCCCGACAGTTCAAACTGTCCGCCCGGTTCAAGGCTGACATTGGCGCCGTTGCGCTGAACCCCGATGACATTGCCCGCCTCGGTCACCGGCTGCCAACCGAACCTGTCCTGAAGCCCTTGAAAGATGGCCGAGATAGACCGCTCGCCAGCATAGGGCAGCGGCATCCGGCTGTCGGTCAGCCAGCCGAACTTTTCATGCTCGGTGCCGATGCGCCACCGATCCTTGGGCTTGCAGCCTGCTTCCATCAGCCCTGCAAGCTGCGCAAAGTCTTCGATCGGGCCGCCGCCGGATTGAGGGATGGACATCTTTGGCAGGCTCCGGTCTGACGTCGTGAAAGGGGTCGGTTCTTCTGGCCGCGAACCAAGGACTGATCCGCAGCCGCCAACAGGTGTCGCGATGCCGGGGCCAAGTCAAGATACGGAAATGCCAAAGCCCGCTTTCATCGCAAAAGGTGATAAAGGCCGCTAGTGCCGCACGATGCCACGCCCGCGGCGCTGCCAGACCACCCGGTTCTCGGCCACATCATTCGTCACCAGCGCCCGCCCTGCCCCGATTTCGCCCTGCAAGGGCGTGTCGATGGCCGCCACCAGATCGGCACTTGAAAGGCCTGGCAGGCTGGCAAAGGCATCGAACAGACCTTCCGCCCCGCGGGCATCCAGCGGCACCAGAAGCGCCTGACCGTCGGATTGCTTCAGCCGCCAGACCCGCCGCCCGCGAAAGGTGACGATGCGGATCTCGATCAGGTCGGCAAGGCTGATGAAGCCGCCCGCCTGTGGGCCCATGTAGGAGATCTGCGCCTCGTCCACCCGCACGATTCCCGGCACGTCGCCCAGTGCGGCAAAGCGCATCCGGCGCAGGCCAAGCAGCCCGAAGGACACCCCCCCAAGGCCCAGAACCGCGCCAAGGGGCAACAGAAGATAGCCGCCCTGCGCAGCCAACCACAGGCCGGCTGCCAGCACCCCTGCCCCGGTCAGCACCTCGCGCCATTGCCAAAGGGTTTGGCGGGCACCTTCACGGATCATGGCGCCACACACGCCCCGGTCATGCCCAATCCCCGCAGGCTTGCTGCCAGATCACCATTGCCGCGATCGCCGCCGTCTCTGCCCGCAGGATGCGCGGCCCAAGCCGCATGGGTCGCACCAGCGGCAGGTCGCGCAGCGCGGCTTTTTCGGCATCGGAAAACCCGCCTTCGGGCCCGATCAGCAGCGCCGAGGGCGTGCCGCGCGGCACCCCGACCCCGGGGGCACCCGTATCGCGGGCAAGGGTTTCATCGGCCCAGAACAGCACCCGGTTCTGCGGCCATTCGGCCAGAACCCGGTCAAGCGGGCGGATTTCGGCCACATCGGGCACATAGGTCGCGCCACATTGTTCGGCAGCCTCGATCGCATGGGCCACCTGCTTGTCCTGCCGCCAGCGTTCGGAATTCGAAAAGCGGGTCAGCACCGGGATGATCCGCGCCACCCCCAGCTCCACCGCCTTTTCAACGATGAAACTGGTGCGCTCCTTGCGGACCGGCGCGAAGACAAGCCACAGGTCGGGGGGCATCACCTGCGGGCGAAGCGCAGCCTCGCAGCGCAGGATGCCGCGTTTCTTGCCGGCATCCTCTACCCGCGCCAGCCATTCGCCATCCCGCCCGTTGAAGAGCAAGACCCCCGCCCCGACAGGCAGGCGCATCACGGCGAAAAGATAGTTCGCCTGATCGGGGCCGACCGCCACCGCTTGCCCCTTGCCCAAGGGCTGATCTACATAAAGCCTGACCTTCGCATCCATGGACGCCAAGCTATGACCCAAATTCCCGAAACGCCAGAGGCGGCAGATCGCAGCGTCGCCGATGCGCCCCGGGGAAATTGGGTCGATACGCTGGCGCCCGCCGTTTCGCGGCCCTACCTGCGCCTGTCACGGGCAGATCGGCCGATCGGCACCTGGCTGCTGTATATCCCCTGCCTCTGGGCGATTGCACTTGCCGCAGCCATTGACGACTTTCGCCCGTGGGATCTTTGGCTTGCGCTGTCTTGCGGGGTGGGTGCTTTCCTGATGCGCGGCGCTGGCTGCACCTGGAATGACATTACCGACCGCGATTTCGATGCTGCCGTGGCGCGCACCCGGTCGCGGCCCTTGCCTTCGGGGCAGGTCACCGTGCGGCAGGCGGTCATCTGGATGGGCGCTCAGGCGCTGCTGGCAGCGGTGATCCTGTTCACCTTCAACGGGCTGGCCATCGGGCTTGGCGTGGCCTCCCTGGCGCTGGTGGCGATCTATCCCTTTGCCAAGAGGTTCACCTGGTGGCCGCAGGCTTTTCTGGGGCTGGCCTTCAACTGGGGGGCGCTGCTGGCATGGGCCGCACATTCGGGCACTGTGCCGGCCGCGGCCTTTTGCCTGTACGCCGCCGGCATTTCCTGGACGCTGTTCTATGACACGATCTATGCCCATCAGGATAAAGAGGACGATGCCCTGATCGGCGTCAAATCCACCGCCCGGCTTTTTGCCGACAACTCGGCCCGCTGGCTGCGCATCTTCCTGATGTTGACGGTCAGCCTCTTCGCCCTTGCCGTGCTTCTGGCGCTTTTGCCGCAGCGCGACCCGCTGCAACTGGTGGTGGCGCTTGCCGGGGCATGGGCCTTTGGCTGGCACATGGCGCGGCAGATGGCACGGCTTGACCTGGACGATCCCGCGTCCTGCCTTGTCATCTTCCGGTCGAACCGTGATGCCGGGCTGATCGCTGCGCTGTTTCTTGCCGCTGCCGCCGTCCTCTGATTGCATAGGCCGGGCCCGGGGCCTAAAGCTGCGCCACCCCGACACAGCGACAGCCACCACGGCGGCCCCTGCCAAAAGGATTGACGGACAGTGCCAAGACGCCTGCTTGCCCATGTGCCAAAGGCTATGTCACGCCGACTTCTGGCCACCGGCGTGTTTGCCGGCGCCGGCCTTGCAGCGGGGATTGCGGCATGGGCTTCGGCGCTTGCCATCGAATCGCGGTCGGCGCAGGCCGTGAGGTCCGGGCTGATGGGGGTCGGCATCACCTGGGCCACGGTCGAGGCGAACGGTTTGCAACTGCACCTGTCGGGCACGGCCCCGAACGAGGCCGCCCGCTTTCGCGCGGTCAATCTGGCCGGGTCGATTGTCGATGCAAGCCGGGTGCGCGACCATCTGGAAGTCACGCCCGTTTCGGCCATCGAGGCCCCGCATTTTTCGCTTGAGGTGCTGCGCAACGATGATGGCATCCAGCTGATCGGGCTTCTGCCTGCGTCCAGCGATGTGGATGCCCTGCTCAACGAGGCCAAGGCGCTGGATGCGCAGAATGACATCTCGGAAATGATCGAGACGGCGGATTACCCCGCCCCCGCCGGCTGGGACGCGGCCTTTGCCTTCGGGATCGAGGCCGTGCGCCGCCTGCCACGGTCAAAAGTGTCGATCTCGGTCGAGACAGTGGAAGTGACGGCCATTGCCGACAGCCTTGCCGAACAGCGCAAGCTGGAAAGCGACCTTGCCAATCTGCGTCCTGCGTCGCTGCCGGTCCGTATTTCGATCTCGGCCCCGCGGCCGGTACTGACGCCCTTTACCCTGCGCTTCGTGCTGGATGGCGAGGGCGCGCGCTTCGATGCCTGCGCCGCCGATACCGAACGCGCGCGCGACCGCATCCTTGCCGCCGGTCTTGAGGCCGGGGTGACGGGCCGTGTCACCTGCACCGTGGGCCTTGGCGTGCCCTCACCCTCCTGGGCCGAAGCCGTCAGCATGACAATCGCGGCCGTCCGCGAACTGGGGGATGCGTCGGTGACCTTTTCGGATGCCGATGTCACACTGACCGCAGCCAGCAGCGTGCCGCAAGCGGAATTCGACCGCGTGCTGGGAGAGCTTCAGACAGACCTGCCGGATGTGTTTTCACTGACTGCAACGCTGGAAAAGAAAGCCGATGTTGCCGCTGGCCCTGCGGAATTCACGGCGGTGCTTCAATCCGAAGGCCGGGTGGAACTGCGCGGCCGGGTCACGGATGAATTGCTGCGCGACACCGTGGAAAGCGTGGCGCAGGCGCAATTCGGCGTGGGCAATGTCTATATGGCCACGCGGCTTGATGAAGAACTGCCAGATGGCTGGCCGATCCGGGTGCTGGCGGGGCTTGAGGCCCTTTCCGAACTGGCGCAGGGCCGGGTCGTTGTGCGGGCCGACAGTGTTGCCATCGAAGGCGTGACCGGATCACAGGGCGCGCGCGACCGCGTGGCGCAGATCCTGTCTGACAAGCTTGGGCAGGGGCAGACCTTCCGCATCAACGTCCGCTATGACGAGGCGCTTGACCCGCTGGCCGCCCTGCCGACACCGGAAGAATGCGCCGCCAGTGTCAAGGCTGTGCTGGACCGCCGCAAGATCACCTTCCCACCCGGTTCGGCCGAAATCGACGGGCCGACGTCACAGATCATGGAAGCGCTTGCCAAGGTGCTGGAAGACTGCCCCGGGGTGCGCATGGAAATTGCCGGCCATACCGACAGTCAGGGGTCCGAAGGCGGAAATCTGGGCCTCTCGCAGGCCCGGGACGAAGCCGTGCTGCTGGCGCTTCAGGGCCGCGGGATCGATGTGACAGGGCTGACGGCAAAGGGCTATGGCGAGGCCGTGCCGATTGCCGACAATGGCAGCGAAGAAGGACGCGAGGCGAACCGGCGGATCGAATTCACCCTGCTGCAACCCGTGGCCGACAATCCGGACCCGACACAATCAGACCCCGCCGCAGGGCCCGACACCGCGCCAGACCCTGCCCTTGAAGCCGCCGAAGGGCCTGCGGCCGATGTGGCGGTGGACGATCAGTTGGGCGGCGAGGATGACGATGACCCGTCGCTTGCCCCACAGGAAAAGACCCGCCGCCCCCTTGCACGTCCGGCGCGTGACGGTTAGGCCAAGGTAACGTCAGGGCCGCCGCGCGCATGAACAGAACCGAATTCATCATTGTCACCGCGATCATCCTTCTGGCCGCCTTTGCGCTTGGCTGGTTTGCGCATTGGCTGGTCAAGCGGTTTGACAGGCCGGCGGGCGGTGACATGGTCGAACTCGACCGGTTGTCGCAAATGCTGCACGAGGCCGAGGAAGGCCGCGATCAGGCCGTGATGTATCTGGAGCAGCGCGAAGCCGAGCTGATGAACCAGATCGCCCAGACTGAAGCCGAGCTTCGTGCCGCGATGGAAGGCCTGCGCGATGCCCGTGCCGAGGCCGAGGAAATGCGCGCCTATATCGAGCGGATGCACGCCAATTCCTGACCCTTAGCCAAGGCCAGCCAGGCAGGCTTGCATCAGGGCGCTATCCGGGTCTTCCAGATCGTCGATCACATCGAAATGGTGCCGCCCCGGAGCCACCGTCCAGGGGCAGGCCCAATCTTCCGACAGAACCCGCGCCTGCCACAGAAAGGCCGGGCGTTCCTGGCCGCCCACCCAGACATGCGCCTGAACGCCGGCCCTCGGGACCAAGAGCGCGGGGCTTTCTGCCTCTGCCTCTGCCAGATCAAGGTGCAGCGTCTCGTTCATATGGGTCGCCATCAGCGGGCGCAGATCGGCAAGCGGCGAAATCGGCACCACCCGGCACAGGGCTTCGGGCCCCGCTTCACAGGCCATGCGGGCCGACAGATGCCCCCCCGCCGAATGGCCCGTCACCACCACCGGCCCCGCGACCTCGGCCGCCGCCATGGCAACCGCCTGACGCAACTCGGCCGTCATCACGGCGATTCGTGCTTCGGGGGCAAGGGTGTAGGATGGCATGGCACAGGCCCACCCGCGCGCAAGCGCCCCCGCCGCCAGGTGCGACCAATCTTCACGCCCGAAGGCCATCCAGTAGCCGCCGTGAATGAAGACGAACAGCCCCCGGGGCTGGGCCTGCGGCAGAAACAGATCGAATTTCTGCCGCGCTTGCCCGCCATAGGCCAGCCCCAGTCGGGCCCTTTCCCCCAGACTTTCCCGAAACGCCGCCGCTTTTGCCTGCCAACGGGGCACAAAGCCCTCGGCCCCCGGGATGAAGGCACCATTGGCGTAATCACGGTCTGCCTGGGAACGAAAGTTCATTCTTCGGGCTCCAATTTGATCAAAATCAGGCGATAAACGCCGCCTTGAACTGGACAGCGCCTTCGCCTCATGCTTTGCATGCTACGGTCCGAAATGGGAGGCCCCAATGCTCGATTCCGTCACTGATCTCGCGTCGCTTCTGAAAGACCCGTCCCTGCTGTGCACCAAGGCGCTGGTTGCCGGTGAATGGGTGGATGCCGACGACGGCACAACCTTTCCGGTGGTGAACCCCGCCCGCGGCGATGTCATCTGCCATGTGCCCGATCTTGGCCGCGCGGAAACCGCCCGCGCAATCGATGCGGCCAATGCCGCGATGAAGGAATGGGCCGCCCGCACAGGCAAGGAACGCGCACAGATCATGCGCAAATGGTTCGACCTGATGATGGAAAACCAGGAAGACCTGGGCAAGATCCTCACGGCCGAGATGGGCAAACCGCTGGCCGAGGCCAAGGGCGAAATCGCCTATGGCGCCAGCTTCATCGAATGGTTCGGAGAAGAGGCCAAGCGCGTCTACGGCGAAACCATCCCCGGCCATCAGCGCGACAAGCGGATCACAGTGTTGAAACAGCCGATCGGGGTGGTGGGGTCGATCACACCCTGGAACTTCCCCAATGCGATGATCGCCCGCAAGGCCGGCCCCGCCCTTGCGGCAGGCTGCGGTTTCGTGGCCCGCCCTGCGGCGGAAACCCCGTTGTCGGCCCTGGCGATGGGGCTTCTGGCGATGCGCGCGGGCATGCCCAAGGGCATCCTGTCGATCATCACCTCGAAGAAATCCTCCGATATCGGCAAGGAATTCTGCGAAAACCCTCTGGTTCGCAAACTGACCTTTACCGGCAGCACCGAAGTGGGCCGCATCCTGCTGCGTCAGGCAGCGGATCAGGTGATGAAATGCTCGATGGAGCTGGGCGGCAATGCCCCGTTCATCGTCTTTGATGACGCCGATCTCGATGCCGCCGTTGCCGGCGCGATGATGTCGAAGTTCCGCAACAACGGCCAGACCTGTGTATGCGCCAACCGCATCTATGTGCAGGCAGGTGTCTATGACGCCTTTGCGGAAAAGCTGAAGGCCGCAGTTGCGCAGTCACGCGTGGGCGACGGGCTTTCCGATGATGTACAGTTCGGCCCGCTGATCAATGCGGCGGCAGTTGAAAAGGTGCAGGAGCACATCGATGACGCCCGGGCGAAGGGTGCCACGGTCGAACTGGGTGGCCAGCCCCATGCCTTGGGCGGCAATTTCTTCCAGCCCACGGTGCTGACCGGTGTGACTGACCAGATGCTTGTCACGACCGAGGAAACCTTCGGCCCCCTCGCCCCGCTGTTCAAGTTCGACACCGAGGAAGAGGTGGTGGCCAAGGCCAATGCCACGATCTTCGGCCTTGCGTCCTATTTCTATGCCCGTGACATCGGCCGCATCACCCGGGTGCAGGAACAGCTGGAATACGGCATCGTGGGCGTGAACACCGGGATCATTTCGACAGAAGTGGCACCTTTTGGCGGCGTCAAGCAATCGGGTCTGGGCCGTGAAGGTAGCCATCACGGGATGGAGGACTATCTCGAGATGAAATACATCTGCCTGTCGATCTGACCGGCCTGATCTTTCACCGGGGCCGTAGGGGGCGGCAAGGACCGCCCCCTTACCTTTGCGACAGGGCCCATCCGAAC
>JALQTL010000140.1 GCA_023260935.1 Paracoccaceae bacterium | reverse complement strand
TTGTGCTTCAGCCGGCGAAAGGCGCTGGAATGGATGATCCTGTCCCTGTCGCGCTGAAACGGGGAACGAAAGGTCGACATGGTTTCGGGAAAAAGCCTGCCGCGAAAGCCATCGGGCTGGCAGGCGAAGGGGGCGAGCATGGAATTGCCTGTTCTTGTTGAAGCCTTCAGCCTGCCTTATATAAGAACGCAAAGCCCAATCCTATGTGAAAAAGCCATGGATCTTGTCCTTCCCCCCGATGCCCTGCCCCCCCGGGTGACAGACCGTGCCTTCGCGCGGCTGGAGGAGATCGCCCAGATCACGGGCGAGCGAAAGGCCCTGCGCGTGGCCGTCGATGGCGGCGGCTGTTCCGGCTTTCAGTACGATATCCGGCTGGATGACCCTGCCGCCGATGATCTGGTGCTGGAAAAGGACGGCTATCAGGTGCTGGTTGACAGCGTGTCGCTGCCGTTCCTGCAAAATGCAGTGATCGACTTCACCGATGAGCTGATCGGCGCCCGCTTCGTGATCGACAATCCCAACGCCTCTTCCAGCTGTGGCTGCGGCACATCGTTTTCGATGTGATCGCGGTTTCAGGATAGCTGCGCGCCACAGCACTCCGTCATTCGGCCGGAATGACCGCCCCGCCCGGTTGCGCCCCACGGGCGGCCCGCGCGGCCAACCGGTTGACGCGCGCCTGCTGCGACACCGCCACGACACCCGCCAGCATCACCAGCGTGGCGCCAGACAGGGTCAGCGCATCCGGTCTTTCGCCAAAGAACACCAGCCCCACGATCACCATCCAGACGAACTGGATGTTCATCAGCGGCAGCGCCACAGGCGCCGGCAGGCGCCGCATCACCAGAACCATCCCCCAGCGCGCCAGGAACAACAGCCCCGAATAGCCAAGGATCAGCGCAAGATCGGCCAGCGACATCGGCAGCCAGAAGGTCGGCAGCACCAGCAGGGCTGAAACCGCAAGCGCAAGGTTGGGATAGAACACCTGCACCAGTGTATTCGCATCGTGCCGGGCGATCAGCCGTGACAGCACCAGCGATACCGTGCCCGCCCCGGCCCCGACCAACCCCGCCAGATGCCCCAGAGAGATGTCAGAAACCCCGCCCGGAAACAGCATCATCAGCCCGGCAAGCCCCATCGCCATCCCGATCCAGGCCGCGGGCCCCACGCCTTCCCCCAGAATGGCACGCGACAGAAAGGCCGACATCAGCGGCATCAGCCCGATGAACAGGAACACCTCGGCCAGCCGGATCTGCGCCAAGGCATAAAAAAAGCCCCAGGCCGCCACCACCGTGGCCAGCGACCGCAGCGCCAGAAGGCCCGGCCTTTGGGTGCGCAGGCACCCCTGCACCACCACCCCCAGCCCCCTGCCCGTCTGCGCGGCCAGCACACTCAGCCCCGCCATCAGCGCGCCTGACAAAAAGAACACCTGCGGCGCCTGCAAGCGCGATGCCAGATCCTTTACCACCCCATCGGCCAGTGTGGTGGCGATGGTCGCCGCCAGCAGCAGCAGAATACCGCCCGACAGGGACGCGCGGTCACGGGCCATCATCGGCGACATCCTTCCTGCAAAGGCGCGGGCCGGGTTTCGGCGGCGCGGGAAAAGCCGGCAAAGAAAGCCTCGAAACCGGGCAAGGGTTCCAGCGCCTCGATCCGGGCCCGGGTCGGTGCGGAAAGCTTGGGCCACAACCGCCAGCGCATGCGCCCCCAATCGGCCGCCCGGGCAGGCCCCATGTCCAGAAGCGCCAACGAAAGTTCGGTCAGCGCAGCGGGATCACGCCCGGGCAGGCGCACCGACCGCGCGCCGGGCGCGATGGTGCCCGCAAAACCGGGCTTTCCGGCCGCCATGGTGGCCCAGTTCACCACCAGATACTGATGATAGTCATCCTCCAGCCCTTGCCGTGCGGGCAGCGGGGCAAAGCTTGCCCGGGGGGCAAGGTCTTGCAGCGCCCTGTCCCAAAGGGCCGGCACCGGCTGACCGGCCAGCCGCAGGGCAAGCGTCACTTCGGCCAGAAGGTCGCTGTTATCCTCCAGCCAGGCCACCATGCCGGCGTTGATCAGGCTGGGGGCAAACCTGTGCCCGTCAGCCAGAGGCCTGCGCCCGTAATCGGATCCGTGGAACAGGATATGCGTCAGATCATAGGCCGCGCGCCGGTTGGGCAGGCAGAAGGCAGGCGCGCCTTCGGCAAAGGCCATCAGCCGCCGGTCAAGATCATCATCGCGGGCATCTGCTACCCCGGCGCGGCGCAAAAGCAGCAACGCCTCGGCCCGGTGCATGTCTGAAAGCTCGCCACCGATCAGCGCCTTTTCGCGGACGAAATCCGCCATCCACGCCACCGGCAAACCGGCCACGCCCAAGGCCTGAAGATCCAGCGCCAAAGACAGCATCAGCCGGTAATATTGCGGGAAAAAGCACAGCTCATCCCGAACCTGCCCCAATTGGTCCAGCAGGGGTTGCAAGGCCGCCTCGGGCACATCGATCCGGCAGGCAGCCAGAATCTGCGCCAGTTCGGCATTTTCCTTCAGCCAGAACGGGTCATGCCTGCCCCGGCGCCGAAGCGCGAACATCTCGACAAGTCCGGGCAGCGCGGGCTTTGCATCGGATGACGGCGGCAGCCGCAGCGCGATCACATTGGTCATGTCCGGCCCTTTCGTGGCGGGTCATGCGAAGCGGGCCGAAGCGGGTGGCAGCCCGCCCCAGCCCCTGTTCAGCCATCAGATATCGGCAACGCTGGTCATCAGCGCAGTGTTTCCACCTGCGAACTTGTCAGCCGCATCCAGCGCCACGCTGATCATCCCGGCCGTGGCCACGCTGGTCATCATCGATGTGGCCACGCTCATCATCATCGACGTGGCAACACTGGTCATCATGGCCGAGGCAACGCTGGTCATCATCCCCGTCGCATCACCACAAATCATTGTTTCATATGACTCTTTACCAAAAACTTCCAGATTGACAGCAGCAGACATCTTCATTCCCCCTCATCAGGTTGCACGATTTCAACACAAAAACGCTAACAACCTAAAAGTGATTCCAGCAAACTCTTTCTCTTTAAGATTGCGATAATTTTTGCATGATCTGGAAACAATCAGCCTACTCGGCCGCGCCGCGCTTGCCATCGGCCCCGTCATGCGGGATAGCTGACCCAAGGGCGCCCGGGGCTTGGCGCCGCGGCGTGGGACGGGAACGGGAACGGGCGGGATGCTGATCGCTACTTTCAACATCAACGGCATCAAGGCACGGATCGAGGCGCTGCCCCGCTGGCTGGATGCCAGCCGGCCCGATGTGGTCTGCCTACAGGAAATAAAGTCGCTCGACGAAGCCTTCCCGCGTGAAGTCTTTGAAGACATGGGCTATCGCGTCGAAACCCACGGCCAGAAAAGCTTCAACGGGGTTGCCATCCTGTCGCGCCTGCCGCTGGAAGACGTGGTGCGCGGCCTGCCCGGGGACACCTCCGACGAACAGGCCCGCTGGATCGAAGCCACGGTGATGGCACCCCGCCCGATCCGGGTCTGCGGGCTGTATTTGCCCAACGGCAACCCTGCCCCGGGGCCGAAGTATGACTACAAGCTGGCATGGATGGCACGGATGGAACAGCGCCTGCGCGACCTTCTGGCCACGGAAGAGGCCTTTGTCTGCGCCGGCGACTACAACGTGATCCCGCAGGCCGAAGATGCCGCCCGGCCCGAACTTTGGGCTGATGACGCGCTTTTCCTGCCGCAGACGCGCGCGGCCTTTCGCCAGATGCTGAACCTTGGGCTGACCGATGCCTTCCGCGCCCGCGTGGAAGGCCCCGGCCATTACAGCTTCTGGGATTATCAGGCCGGTGCGTGGGAACGGAACAACGGCATCCGCATCGACCATCTGCTGCTGTCACCGCAGGCTGCCGACCGGCTGACGGGCGCAGGGATAGACAAGCAGGTGCGCGCGGGCGACAAGCCGTCAGACCATGTGCCGGTCTGGATCATGCTGGACGATTGACCCCCCGGATTGGCGACCCTGCGCCAGGCTCAGGGCTGGACCATCGCGGCACGCCATTCATCCAGAAACCGTTGCCGCGTCACATCATCCAGATTGGCCAGAAGCCCCGGGTCCAGCCGGATCGGTCGCAGATGGGGTTTGCGCTCAAAGGCCGCCTCTTCCACCGAAGGCAGGCCCGCCCCTTCTGAAATCAGGTCTTGCCCGGGTGCCGAAAGCAGAAAACGCAGGAAAGCCGCGGCCCCGTCCGGGTCGGGCGCGTTTTGCGGAATCAGCGCCGTGCGCAGCAGCGTCAGTGTGAAATCCTCCAGTTCCACGATCTGAAAGCCCTTGCCCCCATGTGCCACGGCATAAGACCCCAGCACATTGTACCCCACCAGAAGGCGCCCGGCTTGCAGGTCGTTGATCATGTCGCTGGAACAGCAGTACAGACGGGCATCCAGCCGCCCCATCACCTCGGCCAGACGCCAGAACGTGTCGGACAGCCGGGCATCCTGCGCCACAAAAAGATACCCCGCCCCGGAAATCGCCGGATCATATGACCCGACCTTGCCGCGGAACCTGTCGGGGTTGTCGCGAAGCAGCGTGATCAGATCGCGCCGGGTGCGCGGAGCCTCGGCCGGGCTGGCAAGCGCGCCATCGGCAAGGATCAGCACCACGGGCTCCTGGGCAACCGCCACCAGAAGATCGCGCCAGCGCGCCCATTGCGGCTGGCTGGCCATCGCCTCGGCCGGAAGCGGGCGCGCAAAGCCGTCATTGGCCAGCTTCATCTGCAAATCCATGGCCGAGGAAATCACCACATCAAAGGCGGCCCGGTCTTCGGCAATGGCCCGATACACCTCTTGGCTGGAGGCCATCACATAATGCAGCCCGCTGTCCGGGTTGGCCTGAAGCCATGCGGTGATGACCGGTTGCAGGATGGCAATGTCGGTGGTGGACAGCAGGCGAAGCTGCGGCGCGCCCGCGGGGCCAAAGCTGCGCTCGTCCTCGATCTCGAACCCTGCCGCCACGCGGGCCTGGCTCAGAATCGCGCTCAGGACAAGGACAAGGGCAAGGACAAGATGGCGCATGTGCCGCCTCCTTCTCTGGGGCTCAGGGTGAACTGGCCGCCCATGGCGGTGGTGGCCTCCTCCACGATGGTCAACCCAAGGCCGGATCCCGCAACATCGCCGACATTGGCGCCACGCAGAAACCGCCGCTTCAGCCGGTCATGGGTCAGCCCCGAAAGGCCCCGCCCGCGGTCAGCCACCGTGATTTCGGCCTTGCCGCCAGCCGCGCGGGCAATAATCTCGACCAGGCTGTCGGCATCGGAATACTTGATCGCATTGTCGATGATGTTGCGCAATGCCGCCTCGACCAGCACGGCGTCGCCTTCGGCAGGCAGCGGTGCTTCGATCGTCAGGCGCAGGTCGATGTCCTTCATTTCGGCCGCAGGGGCCAGGCGGTCGGCCACGGCACGGGTAAGCTGCGCAAGGTCCAGCGGCGCGCGTTCGGCCTGATCGGCGCGGTAAAGCACCGTGGCGTGATCCAGCAGCTGGCCCGCAGACCGTGCCGCATCATCGGCCGACCGGATCAACCCGCGCAGACGCGCCCGCGTCATCTCTTCCCCGGAATGGCGCAGCGCCAGTTCGGCATCATTGCGCATCACCGCCAGCGGCGTGCGGATATGGTGCGCGGCTTCGGCGATGAAGGTTTCAGTCTGGCTCAGGGTGCCGCGCAAACGCCCGATGAAGGTGTTGAGCGCGCCGACAAAGGGCTGCAACTCGGCCGGGGCCGGGTGGCGCACGGGGCGCAGGTCGCGCGGGCCGCGCCGCCCCACTGCCTCGGCCAGCCGGTCGATGGGCCGCGTCAGCCCGCGCGCCACCAGCAGCGAAAGCGGAATGGCCACCAGAAACACCGCCAGCCCCAGCGCCGCCGCCCGGTTGCCCAGCCGTTCGGCAATCTGGTCCTGCCCTTCGCGGGTCTGCCCCAGCAGCACCAGCGCCTTCGTCGCCACCCCGTCAAGCCGGATCGACCGCGCCACAGCCGCCACCCTGACATCGGCATCGCGGAACGGCACGGAATAGAACACCGGGGCCAGCGCCGTGGGAGGGACCGCCGGAAGCGGCAGGTCGCCATATCCCGTGACCGTCATCCCGCCCACATCGACACGGTAGAAGATGCGCTCTTCCCCCATCGCCGCCAGCATCGAAAAGGTGCCCGGGGGCACATCGATGACCACGCCGCCCTCTTCGCTGCGCATCTCTTCCGCCATGCCTTGCGCCGCCGCCCCCAGCACGGCATCCAGCGTGGCCTCTGACGCGCGTTCCGCCCCGATCCGCACCGCCAGATAAAGGCCCAGCGCCAGCACCGCCGCCAGCGCCAGCAACTGCCAGATCAGCCGGACGCGCAGCGAAACGGCCATCACCCCGCCTCGATCAACCGGTAGCCAAGGCCGCGCACCGTTTCGATCCGCGCCCGCGACCCCTGCAATTTCTTGCGCAGCCGGCCCACATAAACCTCGATCGCATTGTCGCTGACGGGTTCGGAAAAGGAAAACAGCCGATCGACCAGATGTTCCTTCGACATGATCCGCCCCTGCGCGCCCAGCAGAAGTTCCATCAGCCGCACCTCGCGTGAGCGCAGATCGCGCGCCTCGCCCTGAACCACCAGCGTGGCGGCCAGCGGGTCAAAGGACACGTCGGCAAACTGCCGCGCGGTCTGCGCCGCGCCGCCCCGCCTGCGCAGCACGGCCCGGCAGCGCGCCTCCAGTTCGGCGAAATCGAAGGGCTTGGTGATATAGTCATCGGCCCCCGTATCCAGCGCATCCACCCGGTCGCTGACCGATGACCGCGCGGTCATCACGATCACCGGGGTTTCCCGTTCCGCCCGCCGGTGCCGGGCCAGAAAATCCCGCCCGTCGCCATCGGGCAGCATGATATCCAGCAGGATCAGGTCATAGGTCGCCACGGCAAGGCATTCCTCGGCATCGGCCAGGGTAAGGGCTGCATCGACCGCATGGCCATCCAGCCGCAGCCGCGCCGCGACCGAGGCGGAAAGCTCGGAATTATCCTCGACCAGCAAAAATCTCATGCAACCCTCCCCCGGTCCCGCACATTTATTCGGCGCGTGACAGGTTCATGTCAGCTTTCCAGCTTTGAGTGCGCCCTGCAAGCCCGAAGGCCAGAGGAGGCCGGGGCGCTGCCACAAGAACCTTTTGGGAGGACAGAGATGAAAACGACCCTTCGCGCGCTTGGTTTTGGCGCCTTCGGCCTGATGATGGCCAGCACCTCGGCCATGGCCACGGAATGCATTGCCCCGGCAAACCCGGGCGGCGGCTGGGATTTTACCTGCCGTCAGGTCGCCCGGATCATGCAGGAAATCGGCGCCATCGACGCACCGATGGTGGTGACGAACATGGCCGGCGCCGGCGGTGGCGTGGCCTACAGCCATGTCGTGACGGAACGCAACGAAGACCCTGACCTGATCGTCGCCGCTTCGTCGGCCACCACCACGCGCCTTGCCCAGAACGCCTTTGCCGGCGCCACGGCCGATCAGGTGCGCTTCCTTGGCGCCATCGGCGGCGACCCCGGCGTTATTGTCGTGGCCAAGGACAGCCCGCTGAAAAACCTTCAGGACATGGTCGATGCGATCAAGGCCGATCCCGGTTCGGTCGCCTTCGCGGGCGGTTCGGCCGTGGGGGGCTTCGACCACATGAAGCCCTTGCAGATCATGAAGGCCGCAGGCTTCGATGACATCACCAAGATCAAGTATATCGGGGTGGATGGCGGTGCCGACGCGATCACCCAGACCGTCGGCGGCTTCACCCAGGCGATGACCGGCGACATGTCGGAAATCGTGGGCTTCATCAAGTCGGGCGATGTGCGCCCCCTTGCGATCCTGACTGAAGAGCGTGTGCCGGGCTTCGAAGACATTCCCACCGCGCGCGAACAGGGCTTTGACGTGGTGGCGGTGAACTGGCGCGGGCTTTATGTGCCCAAGGGCATCTCGGACGACCAGTATAACGCCTGGGCCGCCAAACTTCAGCAGGTGGCCGAAAGTGACCAGTGGAAGCAGGTGATGACCGAAAACGGGCTTGCCCCCTTCATCAAGGTCGGCGGCGATTTCCAGGGTTGGGTGGATGGCGTGATCGCTGAAACCGTCACCCTTTCGAAGGAAATCGGGGTCATCCAGTAATGGCCAAGGACCGTATTTTCGGTCTGTTCATGATTGTTCTGGCGCTGGGGTATATCCTCAGCGCCACGAACATCCAGACCTCGTTCATGTCCGATCCGGTCGGTCCGCGGGTGTTTCCCTATATGGTCGCCGCTGTGGTGATCCTCTGTGCACTTGTGATGGTTCTGAAACCCGACCCCGATGCCGAATGGCCCACGCTGACCATGGCCCTGAAGCTGGCCGCCGCGACCGCGATCTTGATCGGCTATGCGATGACGATCCGCCCCCTTGGCTTCATCCTGCCCACGATCGTGGTGGCGGGGCTGCTCAGCTACATGATCAACCCGCGCCCGGTTCCCGCCGCGCTTAGCGGGATCGGTCTGGGCATCGGGCTTTTCGTTCTGTTCAAAGTCATCCTCGGCCTTGGCCTGCAAGGCCTGCCCCGCGCCCTGATGGGCTGACAGGAGCACTGACATGGATATCATTTCCAACCTCGCCATGGGGTTTTCCATCGCATTGTCGCCATGGACCCTGATGCTGGCGATCATCGGCTGTTTCGTGGGCACCATCATCGGCGCCCTGCCCGGCCTTGGGCCGTCGAACGGCGTGGCACTGTTGATCCCGATCTCGTTCTCGATGGGGCTTGATGCCATCTCGGCGCTGGTCTTGCTGACCTCGGTTTATTACGGGGCCATGTATGGCGGGCGGATTTCATCCATCCTGCTGAACATTCCGGGCGATGAACCCGCGATGATGACCTGCCTTGACGGCTATCCCATGGCCAAACGGGGCTTTGCATCGGATGCGCTGGTGATTTCGGGCGTGGCGTCCTTTGTCGGCGCCTTCCTTGCCACCATCGGGCTGATGCTGCTGGCGCCGCTGCTGGCGCGGGTCGCCTTCCAGTTCGGGCCGGCGGAATATTTCGCGCTTTACATGCTGGCCTTCTGCACGCTGGGCGGCATCGGGTCGAACAATCAGGCCAAGGCGGCACTTGCCGCGGCCCTTGGCCTTGCCATCGCGATGGTGGGGATGGACAAGACCACCGGCATGCCGCGCTTTACCTTTGGCGAGTTGCACCTGATGGACGGGGTGGATTTCCTTGTGGCCATCGTCGGGCTTTTCGCCGTGGCCGAGGTGTTCCATTTCATCGAAACCCATGGCCGCGACAGCGCGATCGGCGTGAAGCTGGGCAAGATCACCGTGAACTGGGCAAAGATGTGGTCTACCCGCTGGGCCATGCTTCGCGGATCTGGCATCGGCTTTCTGGCCGGCATCCTGCCCGGGGCGGGCGCCTCTCTGGGGTCGTTCCTGGCCTATATGACCGAAAAATCGGTATCCCGCGACAAGGCGACCTTCGGCACCGGCAACCCCCGCGGCGTGGCCGCGCCCGAGGCCGGGAACAATGCCGCCGCCGGTGGCGCGCTGATCCCGATGCTGACGCTGGGCGTGCCCGGTTCGGGGACCACGGCCGTTCTGCTGGCACTGCTGCTGACGCTGAACATCACCCCCGGCCCGCTGCTGTTCACCGAACGGCCCGAGGTTGTCTGGGGCCTTATCGCGGCGCTGCTGATTGCCAATGTGGTGCTGCTTCTGATGAACGTGCCGATGGTAAAGGTCTTTGTCCACATCCTTTCGGTGCCAAGCTGGATCCTGCTGCCGGGGGTGACGATGGTGGCTTTCGTGGGCATCTTCTCGCTCACCGGATCGTCCTTCGACATGCTTCTGATGGTCGGCTTCGGCGTCATGGGATGGGTGTTCCGCAAGCTGGATATCCCGACCGTGCCGGTGATCCTTGGCATCCTTCTGGGCAATTCGATGGAAGACAACCTGCGCCGCGCCATGGTGCTTTCGGACGGCGACTGGACCTATCTGTTCTCCTCGCCGATCTCGATCGGGCTGTGGCTGGCCGCTCTGCTGGGCTTTGTCGCGCCCATCTTCCTGCGCGCGGTCTTGAAGAAGCCGGCGCTTCCGGCGACAGACGACATGTCCAGCGATTGACGGAGACGGATGATGACAACCCGCGTGCTTGTACCTTCGGGCGTTCTGTGCCTTGGATTTGACCGGGCGGCGCTTGCCCGCGGGGTAGCCCTGCGGCCCGACATCATTGCCATCGACGGGGGGTCCACGGACAGTGGGCCCTTCAGCCTTGGCGCGGGCCAGTCGAAATATGCCCGCGCCGCCACCAAATCTGAATGGCGCGATCTGATGTTGGCGCGCGCCAAGGCGGGCGTGCCGCTGATCATCGGCACCGCCGGCACCTGCGGCACCGATGCGACGGTGGACTGGATGTTCGACATCACCGCCGAACTGGCCGCCGAGCTGGGCCAGAAGCTGCGCGTGGCCCGGCTGTATTCCAGCCAGCCCGCCGAAAGGGTGATCACCGCGATGGAAGAAGGCCGCCTGCGCCCCCTGCCCCCCGCGCCCGAGGTTTCGGCCGAAGGGCTGCGCGCCATGACCAATATCGTGGCCCTTGCGGGGGCCGAACAGGTGCAGGCCGCCCTTGCCACCGGCGCCGATATCATCATCGCCGGCCGGACCACCGATACCGCCACCATCGCCGCCCTGCCGCTGTTGCGCGGGGATCATGCCGGGGGTGCGTGGCACGGGGCCAAGATCGCGGAATGCGGGGCCTTGTGTTCCACCAACCCCACTTCCGGCGTCATCGTCGTCGATTTCGACGACAGCGGCTTCACGGTCGAGGCGATGCACGACAGCGCGCTTTGCACGCCGCATTCGGTTTCGGCCCATATGCTTTATGAAAACTCCGATCCGTTCCAGCTTTACGAACCGGGCGGGTATCTGGATGTGCGGGGCGCGGTCTACACGGCGCTGGATGCACGGCGGGTGCGGGTGGAAGGGTCTGCCTGGGTTCCCGGGCGCTACAGCGTCAAGCTGGAAGGAGCGCGGGTGGCAGGCTATCAGACCACCATTCTGGCAGTCCTCCGCGATCCGCATTATGTGGCAAATGCAAGGGAATGGGTGGAAAAGCTGACCCGTTTCCTGAAGGCCGAGATTGCCAGCCGCATGGGCCTTGCCGCCGATGCCTATGGCCTTGAATTCCGGCTGATCGGGGTGGACAGCGCGCTGGGGTCGCTGGAAAACCGGCAGGGCCAGCCGGTCGAGGTGGGGGTGCTGGGCATCGTCACCGCTGCCACGCAGGCCACCGCGGCCGAGATCGGCAAGCTGATCAACCCCTTCGTGCTGCACTATCCGCTGACCGAGGATGAAGAATTGCCCACCTTTGCCTTCCCCTATTCCCCCGCCACCACTGACCGGGGCGCGCTCTACGAATTTGCGCTGAACCATGTGATGGAACTGGATGATCCGATGCAGGCCTTCCGGCTGACGGTGACAGAGGTGGGGGCATGAAGGTCAAGGATCAGGTGCTGAAGGTCCGGTCCAAGAATGCCGGGCCCTTCTGGGTGACGATCGATGTATTCTGCGGCACGCCCGAGGCTTTTTCCACCGTGTCGGCCGCGCTGAAGACCGACGCCGTGGCCCGGCTTTACGGCACGGAAACGCAACTGGTGAAGCGGTTTGATATCGCAGACCTGCACGTCGTGAAATTCTCGATCCCCCGGCCCGTGGTGCAGGGTTCGGCGCAGGACCGCGACATGCACGGCGCGCAATGGGCGCATCTTCTGGCCGAGATGGCATTGTGACACCACCCCACCAACGCCGGCTGCTGACCTTTGCCGTCGCCGGGGCCGGCGGGCTTGGATTTGTGCTGCTGGGCCTGCCGCTGCCGCTGCTGCTGGGGCCCATGGCGGCCTGCCTGATTGCCGCCCTTCTGGGCGCGCGGATGCAGGATGCGGGCGCGCTTGGCACCTTCATGCGCACCTTTCTGGGCGTGGCGGTGGGGTCATCCATCACCCCGGGATCGGTGCAGCATCTGCCTGATTTCGCCCTGTCGCTGCTGTTCGTGCCGGTCTTCATCGCGCTGATCGGGGCGGTCGGTTATCCGCTGCTGCGCTTCGGCTTTGGCTTCAACCACCCGACCGCCTGGTATGGCGCGATGCCGGGCGGGTTGCAGGACATGCTGGTCTTTGGCGAAGAAGCCGGGGGCGATGTGCGCGCGCTCAGCCTGATCCATGCGACGCGGGTGTTGGTCATCGTGACCGTGGCCCCGCTTTTGATGGTGGCCTATTGGGGGGTTGACCTTGCCCAGGCGCCGGGGCGCCCCGCGCTGGACACGGACCCGGTGCAGATTGCGCTGATGGTGATCGCAGGGCTTGCCGGGTGGAAGATCGCCGAGCGGGTGGGCCTTTTCGGGGCGTCGATCCTTGGCCCGATGATCCTGACGGCGGCGCTGTCGCTGACCGGCGTTATCACCACCCGCCCGCCCGCCGAAATCATCTGGGCCGCACAGTTCTTCATCGGCATTGCCGTCGGGGTGAAATACGCGGGCATCACCTGGCGAGAGTTGCGCGTGGATGTGGGCGCGGGCGTGCTTTACGCCTGCCTTCTGGCGCTGATCTCGCTGGCCTTTTTCGAACTGGTCTACCTGACAGGCGTAGCCCCCGCGCTGGATGCCTTTCTGGCTTTCCTGCCCGGCGGTCAGGCCGAGATGGTGGTGATCGCCATCATCGCCGGCGCCGATCTGGCCTATGTGGTCAGCCACCACCTGCTGCGGATCATCATCGTGATCCTGCTGGCGCCGGTGGTGGCCCGGATGATGAAGCGCTGATCAGCCGATATAACCGGCCAGCGTGGCGGCGGTGCCCCGGGCCCAAAGGCTGTTCAGATGGCGGGCGGGGGCCTCGGTCAGGCGCGGATTGCGCCCCAGATCGCCATAGACGCTGGCCATACCCAGCCTGACCGGGGGGGTTCCCGCGCCTTCAGGGACGGGATTTGCAACATATCCCAGTTGGGGTCGTTCGGGGCGATCATGGTGCCGC
>JALQTL010000126.1 GCA_023260935.1 Paracoccaceae bacterium | reverse complement strand
CCGGATTGAATTACGTCCACCATCGCATCACGCATTTTGATCCAGTCTTCTTCCTGACCATCGGCCTGCCCTATCGCGTGATCGGCGGCCCCCGCTTTTACGAACGTCAGGAAATCCGCGATGCCATGGCCTATTTCCGCCTTGCCGTCTCTCCGTCGGATGATCTGGCCTTTGAACGGGTGGTCAACCAGCCCAAACGCGGTTTGGGCGACAAGGCGCAGGGAGAGGTGCAGCGCATGGCGCGCGGGGCAGGGGTGCCGCTGTTGGAAGGCGCGCGCGAGGCGGTGGCCCGCGGCGTGATCGGCGGCAAGGGCGGCGGGCAGTTGCGGCTGTTTGTCGAAAACATCGACCGCTGGCACCAGCAGACGCTGCTCCCCGATTACAACCATATCGAACTGGCCGAACAGATTCTGGACGAATCCGGCTATACGGCGATGTGGCAGAACGACAAGACGCCCGAGGCGCCGGGCCGGCTCGATACCCTCAAGGAACTGGTCAAGGCGCTGGACCAGTTCGACAATCTTCAGGGCTTTCTGGAACACGTCAGCCTGATCATGGACAATGACAGCGAAGAGGCGGCCGAAAAGGTCAGCATCATGACGCTGCACGCCGCCAAGGGCCTTGAATTCCCGGTGGTCTTTCTGCCCGGCTGGGAAGACGGCCTGTTCCCCAGCCAGCGCAGCATGGATGAAAGCGGCCTGAAGGGGCTGGAGGAGGAACGCCGCCTTGCCTATGTCGGCATCACCCGTGCGGAAGAGCTTTGCACGATCTCCTTCGCGTCCAACCGTCGGGTCTATGGCCAGTGGCAAAGCCAGTTGCCCTCTCGTTTCATCGACGAACTGCCTTCCGCCCATGTCGAGGTGTTGACCCCGCCCGGGCTTTACGGCGGCGGCTTCGGGGCGGCGGCAAGCGTGGGCTTCGGGGCGACGTCTGCGATGGAAGACCGGGTGACAAAGGCGGATGTCTACAATTCACCCGGCTGGCGGCGATTGCAGGATCGTCAGAGCAGCCGCCCGATCTCGCAACCGCGCGAGGCACGGGGGCTGGTCATCGACGCCGAGGCGGTTTCCGCCTTCGGGATCGGCGACAGGGTGTTTCACCAGAAATTCGGCTATGGCCAGGTGCAGGGGATCGAGGGCGACAAACTGGCCATCGATTTCGAACATGCCGGGCTGAAGAACATCGTGGCGCGCTTTGTCACCCCCGCCGATCAGGTGGATGACATCCCGTTCTAGGCCCGGCTCCACACCCGGTCCAGCCCCCAGACGGCCAGCCCCGCCAGAAGCCCCCAGAAGGCGGCGCCGATTCCCAGCATCGCCACGCCAGACCCGGTGACGGCCAGCGTCATCGTTGCGGCGAAGCGCTGGTCGGGGTGGTGAAAGGCCCCCGCAAGTGCCCCCATCAGCGGGCCCAGCAACGCCAAGGCCACAAGGGCCGTCATCACCTCGCCCGGCAGGGCTGCCAGCAGCGTCAGGATCAGCGGCGAAAACAGCCCCAGAAGCAGCCAGACCGCCATATAGGCCAGCCCCACCTTCCAGCGCTGGCTGCGGTCAGGATGCACGTCATCGCCCATGCAGATGGCCGCCGTGATGGCCGCCATGTTCACCGTATGGGCGCCAAACAGCGCGGCAATGCCCGATAGCCCGCCCGAAACCGCCAGCGCGCGGTTGACAGGGGGCGCAAAGCCATGCGCGCGCATGGTGGCAAATCCGGGCAGGTTCTGGCTGGCCATCGTCACCAGATAGAGCGGCAGCCCCAGACCGATCAACGCATCGGCCGACCATTCGGGCAGGATCAGCACCGGCTGCGGCACCGGAAGGCTGATCGCGGGCCATACTGCCACGCCGCTGCCAAAGGCCAGCGCCAGCCCCGCCGCAAGGGCCGCCAGCACGGCCACCGCCGGGTTCTTCAGCCGCACCGCCAGAAACAGCGCCAGCATCGGCAGCACCAGCGACGGCGCTGCATTCACCGCCCCCATGCCCTTCAGGCAGAACGGCAGCAAGACGCCTGCCAGCATGGCCGCTGCGATACCGTCGGGAATCGCTGCCACCAGCCGCCCCAAGGGGCGGACCGCTGCCGTCAGCGCGATCAGTGCCGCCGCCAGCACAAAGGCCCCCACAGCCATCGGCATCGTCACGCCCGAAGATGCCGCAATCAGCGCCGCCCCGGGGGTCGACCATGCCAGCACCACCGGCACCCGGTTCCATGCCGACAGAAGCCCCGATCCGATGGCCTTGGCAAAGCTGACCGCCAGCACCCAGCTTGCCGTCTGTTCCGGTGTGGCCCCCACCGCCGCCGCCGCCGCCAGCACCAGCGCTATGGTAGACCCATAGCCCACAAGCGCCGCCACCACCGCCGCCGAAATCATCGAAATCCGCATGAAGCCTCACCTGTCGCCGTCTGGGGCGCGACTAAACGCGCAGGCCCCGCCCGGCGCAAGCCCACAAACGAAAACGGCGGCACCCCAGGGAGGAGGAGGGGGTGCCGCCGATCGTTCCGGTCCCGGCCAGGGAGGAGGAGAGGGCCGGGCCGTCATGTCGCGGACCATTGGCCAGGGAGGAGGAGGGCCGCAGGTCCGTTCATCAATCCCGCCCAAGGGAGGAGGAGGGGGCGGAACCGAAGCTCTGGGGCTGTCATGCCCCATATTCGGCTGCGGCGGCCCTCAGGGAGGAGGAGGAGGGCCGCCGCTTTTCCGACCGGCTCAGGGAGGAGGAGGAGCCGTTCGAAGTTTTCGGGCCAAGGGAGCGGCCCAGTGATTTTTGCGGCACCCTCAGGGAGGAGGAGAGAGGGCGCCGCCTGTCTGATCTGTCCCAGGGAGGAGGAGAGGGGACATCTCAGTATACGCTGGAACCGAAGTTCCGGATCAAATCGCGTCGGCACCAGGGAGGGAGGAACGGTGCCGACGCTTTTGCTACAGACCCCAAGGGAGGAGGAGAGGGGCCTCGCAAGAAACCTTACTTGCCGTAAGCGGCCTCAAGGGCCACACGGGTGATCATCGAAGGGTGCAGTCCCAGATCGGCCAGTTCCCGCTTCGACAAGGCGCGCAGTTCGCGCACGGTCTGATTGTATACCCGGCGACGCTCCAGCGCGGTGCGCAGCGATTTCACGACAGTGGCTGCGCGATCGACGATCCCGAAGGATGCGGCACGGGTGGAATTCACATAAGCCATCGTACTCAAGCCTCTTCTTCATTTGCACCAACAACGTTCTGGTGCGCTGTTAGGGGTAACATGGGTCAAATGCTGCGACTGCACAATAGCGGCCCTTTGCATTGCTGCCATGCAGCATCCGCATGGCTGATCTTCACGAAAACGTCATGTTTTCCAGCGGCTTCGGTGATTTTTTGAGCATTTGGTAAACTCCCCTTGAGGTTCCGCGCAAAGATTACGACTTTGGTGCAAGAACAAGGCAGCGGAGGGACCGATGGCCATCACGCGGGACGATATTCTGGCAACGCTTTCGCGGGTCGCCCTGCCCGGCGGGGGGGATCTGGTGTCGCGTGATCTGATTCGCGCGCTGGCCATAGATGGCCCCGAAGGCCAGTCCAGAATCAGTTTCGTGATCGAAGCGGCCACCGCGGATGAAGCGCGCCACCTCCTCCCCGCGCAGCAGGCGGCCGAGGCGGCGCTGAAGGCCCTGCCCGGTGTGGGCACGGTTCAGGTGGTGATGACGGCGCATGGCCCGGCCGCCAAGCCCGCCGCCCCCAGCCTCAAGATCGGCCAGCACCCCACGCCGCAGCAGGGCGGGCCGCAGCGGATTTCGGGGATCGACCGGATCATCGCTGTCGCCTCGGGCAAGGGCGGGGTGGGCAAATCCACCGTCTCGTCCAACCTGGCCGTGGCCCTTGCCCGGCAGGGGCGGCGCGTTGGCCTTCTGGATGCCGATATCTATGGCCCCAGCCAGCCGCGCATGATGGGCGTCTCCAAGCGCCCCGCCAGCCCTGATGGCAAGATCATCGAACCCCTGCACGCCCATGGCGTGACCATGATGTCGATCGGCCTGATGCTGAAAGAGGACGAGGCGGTGATCTGGCGCGGCCCGATGATCATGGGCGCGCTGCAACAGCTTCTGGGGCAGGTGGCCTGGGGCAAGCTGGATGTGCTGATCATCGACCTGCCGCCCGGCACCGGCGACATTCAGCTGACGCTGTGCCAGCGCACCCATCTGACCGGCGCGCTGGTCGTCTCCACCCCGCAGGACGTGGCGCTTCTGGATGCGCGCAAGGCGCTGGACATGTTCCAGAAGCTGAAGACCCCTGTGCTCGGCCTGATCGAGAACATGTCGACCTTCTGCTGCCCCAATTGCGGGCATGAAACCCAGATCTTCGGCCATGGCGGCGTGAAGGCCGAGGCGGCAAAGCTGGGCCTGCCCTTCCTGGGCGAGCTGCCGCTGGCACTTTCGGTGCGGCAGGCCGGTGATGCCGGCACCCCCATCGCCGCCACCGACGCGCCCGAGGCCGAGGCCTATGCCCGCCTTGCGCGCGGGCTGATTGCGGGCGGAATGGCCTGAACCTGGCCGCACGGGGCAGGGGGAACGGTCTGATCTGGGAAAATCTGGTCACGGCCGCACAAATCGAATCACCGCGCCGGGATTTTCTGGGAAAAGCCGTGAAAACCGGCGGTTTCGGCCTGCTCTGCCGGGCCTTTGCGTGATGCGGCGGCATGAGTCCGAAAAAAACTGGGACCGGCCCCGCTGACCCGGGAAAAGGATCCAAAACCCCAGATATAGCGTCATGGTGCCTATCGGCCCCCATGTCTTGCTTCCGCGCGGCCAGAATTACCACAAGATGCTGTGTTGCAGCCGTGCCGAAAACAACATGATCCCACTTTCGCCCAGAAATTTCCGTTGCATCCCAGATCAGCCCATGTCATCCATAATTCCATCGAGGGCAGGCACTGATTGCAGGGGCAGCAAAAAAGAACCCCGAACAGGCAACAGTCAGGTTTCATACAGGCACCCGCTTTCGAAAATGAAGAGATCCGGCGCGCGAGCGAGCAGCATCTCCCCCAGGTGGCACGCGTAGCTGGACGCCCAGCGATGGGACAGGCGGCGGATCGAGCAGTGGCAGCAGCTCGATCCGCCGTTCCCATTTTCACGGCCCGCTTCGGGGCGGTCATTTGGAAGGAACGGGCGAAAGCTCACGCAGGATGGAAGAGTCGTTCAGAGGCGAATACTACCAGCGGGTAGATTCCAAGGCGCGGATGCTGATCCCTGCGCCTTTTCGCCGTATCCTCGACCGGGGTGATGAACGGACAGCCGAAAGCCCGCGCACCCGCATCGTGATCGTCTATGGCGGTGGCCGGGCCCGCTCCTTCTGCGAAATCTACACCATGGAACGCGCCGAATTGCTGGCCGCCAAGGTGCGCCGGATGAAACCGGGGTCGGAAGAGCGCAAGAAGGCCGAACTTCACCTGCTCAAGCGCTCGGTCCCTGTCGATATCGACGATGACGGGCGCATCGTGATGCCGCCGCAGGTGCGCGAAAAGCTAGGGATCGATGCCGATGCCATGAAGGATGGCGTCGAGGCGGTTCTGGCCGGTGTGGGCAACCGTCTGGAACTGTGGCGCGGCGATCTCTACCGCGAGGCTCATCCGCTGATCAGCGATGACGAGGACGAGGATGAGGCCGATCCGCTGTCTTATCTGCCCGACGACGATCAGGAGTTCTGACCATGGCGGCGCCCGGCGATCAGACCAGCGGTCGCGCCCCCCACCTGCCGGTGCTTCTGGGCCCGATCCTGTCGCTTTGCGCGCCGATCCGCGGGCTTTGGGTGGATGGCACCTTTGGTGCGGGCGGCTATGCCCGGGGCCTTCTGGCGGCCGGGGCAGACCGGGTGATCGGCATCGACCGCGATCCCTTGGCGCACCGGATGGCCGAACCGTGGCTGCCCGATTACGCCGGCCGCCTGACCCTGCGCCTTGGCACCTTTTCCGAACTGGACGAACTGGCCGGCGAACCGGTTGACGGGGTGGTGCTGGATCTGGGCGTGTCGTCCATGCAGCTGGATCAGGCCGAACGGGGGTTTTCCTTCCAGAAGGACGGCCCGCTTGACATGCGGATGAGCCAGGAGGGCGCATCGGCGGCCGATCTGGTCAATACCGCCGAAGAAGGCCATCTGGCCGATATCCTCTATCAGTTCGGCGAAGAACGCGCCTCGCGCCGGATCGCGCGGGCGATCGTGGCCGCGCGCGCGCGCGAACCGATCACCCGCACCCTGCAACTGGCCGAGATCGTGGCCCAGTGCCTGCCGCGCCCGAAGCCGGGGCAAAGCCATCCCGCCACGCGCAGCTTTCAGGCCATCCGCATTGCCGTGAACACCGAATTTTCCCAGCTTGCCGAAGGCCTTGCAGCCGCCGAACGGGCGCTGAAGCCGGGCGGGCTGCTGGCTGTTGTCACCTTCCACAGCCTTGAAGACCGTATCGTGAAGCGGTTTTTCCAGCTTGCCTCGGGGGCCGAGGCGAATGCCAACCGCTATGCCCCCGCAAAGACCATCGATGCCGCGCGCTTTGATCTGGTCACGCGCCGCGCGGTCGGCCCGGACGATGACGAACTGGCCGCCAACCCGCGTGCCCGTTCGGCCCGTCTGCGCATCGGCCGGCGCACCGCGGCACCCGCCCTTGCCCTGTCGCCGGCGGATCTTGGCCTGCCGGACCCCACGCCGAAGAAAGGACGCCGCTGATGCGCCCGATGATCTATGTGCTGTCGTTCATCGCCATTCTGGGCCTGGGCTTCTGGGCCTACCGCGAACATTACCAGACGCGCGACGCGCTGCGCGATGTCAGCGCGCTGCAATCCGAAATTGCCGGCCTGCGCGAGGCTCTGGCGCTGCAACGCGCCGAATGGGCCTATCTGAACCGCCCCGATCGCCTGCGCGAACTGTCGGCGCTGAACTTTGACAGGCTGGGCCTGCTGCCGCTGGAACCGGGCCAGTTCGGCGATATCGCCGCCGTTTCCTATCCGGTTGTCCACAATATTGCCGACCAGATCGAAAATCCTGTCTCCGTCGCCGGGGAACAGGACGCCGAAAGGGAATTCCCATGATCCGCACGCCGCTGCGCCCCCTTGCCCGCATCCTTCAGGCCCGGGCACGGGGGGAAAACCCCGACAGCATCGAACGCGAAAACCTGCGCCTGCGCCATGAACAGATGCGCGACCGCGCCCGCACCCGGGCCGAGGCGCGTCTGTTCCTGCTGGGCCTTGCCTTCTTTGCCGCCTTCATCACCATCGGCGGGCGCATGGCGCTTCTGTCAGCTTCCGAGCCTGAAGAACCGCGCGCAGCCGCCCCCGGGGCCGAAATCATCGCCCAGCGGGCCGACATCACCGACCGCAATGGCCGCGTGCTGGCCACCAACATGCTGACCCACGCGCTGTATGCCCACCCGCGCGACATGATCGACCCGCCCCGCGTGGCCAGCGAACTGGCCGCGATCTTTCCCGAAATGGACAAGGACGCCCTGCTGCGCCGCTTTACCGATGGCCGCCGTTTCCTGTGGCTGCGCCGCACGCTGTCGCCCGAACAGATGCAGGCCGTGCATGACATCGGCGACCCGGGGCTGCTGTTCGGCCCGCGCGAGATGCGGCTTTCTCCCAACGGCGCGCTGGCAGCGCATATCCTTGGCGGCTCGCGCTTTGGGGCCGAAGGGGTAAGCTCGGCTGAAATTCTGGGTGTCGCGGGCGTCGAAAAGGCGCGCGATGCCT
>JALQTL010000115.1 GCA_023260935.1 Paracoccaceae bacterium | reverse complement strand
CGCCCTCCGCAAAGGTCGACCGTCACGCCCCGGGCTGGCGCGCGAAATGCCTGCAACGCCTGATCCGGCTGGATCGGCCCGTTCCCCGCACCGTGGCCATTCCTGCCGCCACGGTCCGCGCCATTGCGGCAGGCCATCCCGTGGATTGCAAGGCCATTCTGGAGCATTTCGGGCCCGGCGCGCTGGTTTCGGTCCGGCCCAGCCCGGAAAACCCGGATTGGGGGGGGCCCGCCACCATCCTCAATGTCGGGCACAACAAGGCGCGCCATGATGATCTGGTGGCCCGCCATGGCCAACAGGCGGCCAATGCGATCAGCCTGCGCTTCATCCAGAGCTATGCCACCCATGTCGCCCGGCTTGACCCAGACATGTTTGCCACCACCGAACCCTCGCCCGAGGCCGTGCGCGAGGCGCTGAAGGTCTATGCCGCCGAGATGGAAGAAGATTTCCCCGAAGATCCGGCGCGCCAGTTGGCCGATGTCTTGCGGTCCATGGCCCGGGCCTGGGAAGGCACGACCGCCCGGCTTCTGCGCCAGGCCAAGGGGGCGCCGGCCGAGGCGCCGCTGGGCCTTGTCGTTCAGGCCATGGCCCAGGGCATAGGACAGGGGATTTCCGGGTCCGGGGTCATCCAGTTCGTCGATCCCGTGACCGGCCAGCCGCAGGTGACGGGCCGTTATCTGGGGCAGGGGCAGGGGCGTGATGCGCTCTCAGCGCCCAAGGCGATGTATCTGACGCGCGATCCGCGCGGCCCCTCGCTGGAAGACATTGCCCCAGACATCTTTGCAGATCTCTTGCGTCATGGCGCCGCCTGCCGCGCCCGGCTGCGGGAAGAGATGCAGATCGAGTTCACCATCGAGGACGGGCATCTGGCGGTTCTGGATGCCGTTCGGGTGCAGCGGTCGGCGCGTGCTGGCCTGCGGATTGCCGTAGCACTTGCCGAGGACGGGGTGATCGAACCGGATGAGGCGGTTCTGCGGGTGGAACCCCGTGCGCTGTCGGAGCTTCTGCATCCGCAGATCGACCCGCGCGGCCCGCGTGATGTGATCGCGGCCGGCATCGCGGCCAGCCCCGGGGCGGCCGTCGGGCGGATTGTCTTTTCCAGCGCCGCCGCGCAGGCCAGTGCCGCGCGGGGAGAGGCCTGCATACTTGTGCGCCGGGAAACCGCGCCCGAGGATATCCGCGGGATGCATTCCGCCTCGGCCGTGCTGACCGAACGGGGCGGGATGACCAGCCACGCCGCCGTCATCGCGCGGGGGCTGGGCTTGCCCTGCGTGGTGGGGGCCAATCTGCGGCTTGATCTGCGCGAAAAGCGCATCCATGCCGAAGGCCGCAGTTTTGGCGAAGGCGATCTTCTGACAGTGGATGGTACGACCGGTCAGGTTCTGGCCGGCTCCGCCGACATGCTGGCGCCTGCGCTGGATGAGCATTTCCAGAAGCTGCTGGGCTGGGCCGATACCTTCCGCGACATCGGCGTGCGTGCCAATGCCGATACGCCTGCCGATGCCGCAACCGCCCGCCAGTTCGCCGCCCAGGGGATCGGCCTGTGCCGGACCGAACACATGTTCTTTGAAGAAGACCGTCTGGTCGCCATGCGCGAGATGATCTTTGCGGATGCGCCGAAGGATCGTGCCGCAGCCCTTGCCCGTCTGCTGCCGATGCAGCGCGAGGATTTCGTGCAGTTGTTCGAGATCATGGCCGGTCTGCCGGTCTGCATAAGGCTGTTCGATCCGCCGCTGCACGAATTCCTGCCCCATTCGCGAGAGGGGATGCGGGAACTGGCCGAGGCGCTGGACAAGCCGCTGTCTGAGGTGACCCGGCGGGTCGAGGCACTGGCCGAGTTCAATCCGATGCTGGGCATGCGTGGGGTGCGTCTTGGCGTGGTGCTGCCCGAAATCTATGACATGCAGGCACAGGCGATTTTCGAGGCCACAGTCGAGGTTGCCCGTCGGGGGGCGGCCGTGGTGCCCGAGGTGATGATCCCCCTTGTCAGTGCCAAGCGCGAGGTCGAACTGGTGAAGACCCGGATCGACGCGGTGGCGGCGGCGGTGCGGGTGAAGGCGGGGCAGGATTTCGCCTACAAGCTGGGCGTGATGGTGGAAACCCCGAGGGCCGCGCTGCGCGCGGGCGACATTGCCCAGCACGCCGCATTCCTTTCCTTCGGGACCAATGACCTGACGCAGATGACCTATGGCCTGTCGCGCGACGATGCCGGGCGGTTCATGAATACCTATGTGCAGCAAGGCGTCTTTCCAGAAGATCCGTTTCATATTCTGGATGTGGACGGGGTCGGAGAACTGCTGCTGATCGGCGCGGAACGGGGCCGGCACACGCGCGCGGACCTGACGCTTTCGATCTGTGGCGAACATGGTGGCAACCCCGAATCGATTGCCTTTTGCCGCAAGGCGGGCTTCGATTATGTGTCCTGTTCGCCCTATCGTGTGCCTTTGGCGCGGCTTGCAGCGGCGCATCTGGCCCTTCAGGATCGTTGTGGATAAGTAAAAATAAACCACAATATGAAGTGTTTGCGCGGAATACTTCGCGTGAGTTCTGAGGATTTGCGCGGGAATCCGCCGATTTTAGTATAATTTTTGTGCTCTTGCGGCCACATCGGTGGACGCAAGGGAAAGTTTCCCATAATCGGTGCGCCGTTGCGCAGATCGTGGGGGTGTTGATCGGTCTGTGCGGCATGGCAACAAGACGGAACACAAGACAATGCGCTTGCGACAAGTCTGGGCTCTGGCCGCGATGGTGGCCTTGGCCCAAGGTGGAGCGGCCTTCGCCGAGGTGACGGTGAGCCAGTCCAACGGTCCTGCCACGCAGCTGGCAACCCAGATCGCTACCCTGATGGGCGCGGAACATGCAACGATGAGCGCCTTGTCGCCCGCCAAGCTGACCGAGATTGCCCGCGGCCCGAAGCTGAAACAGCCCAAGGGAGCCGCCGAGGCGGCGCAGGTACGATATGACGAGGCGTTTCTGGAATCCCTGCCGGCGCCGACGGGCGATGCCGAATGGCAGTGCCTGACGACCGCGTTGTATTTCGAAGCCCGGGGTGAAAGTCTTCAGGGCCAGTTCGCCGTAGCTGAGGTGATCCTGAACCGCGTCGACAGCTCGCTTTACCCGAAATCGGTCTGCGGGGTGGTCAATCAGGGCAGCCGCGCGGGATGCCAGTTTTCCTTTGTATGTGACGGGCACAAGGATGTGATGCGCGAAAAGGATGCGGCTGACCGGGCCGGGCGCATTGCTCGGCTGATGCTGGACGGCGCGCCGCGCCTGCTGACGGATGGCGCCACGCATTTCCACACCCGGTCCGTCCGTCCGGGCTGGGCGCATCGCTTTCCGCGCACGGCGGCCATTGGCGCGCATCTGTTCTATCGCCAGCCGTAACCCGTCCCGGCCCCGACCTGTGCCGTGATATGCGTCGCGCCCCTTGCGGGCAGTGTCGTCTTCGTGCAATCGCGGCGCAGGGGGCCGCGCTAGGGTGCCCGCAGTTTCGCCCGGGGCCATAGGGGGCCAGATGACCAGCGACATCCGCCTTGCCTTTGCGCATCCAGAAGAACGCAGCCTTGCGTCGGCCGGCGCGGATCCGCGTGACCGCATTTCCCTGCGCGACCATGTGGTCGAGGTGGATATTGGCGCCTTTCAGAAAGAGCGTGGTCACAAGCAGCGGGTGATGTTCAACGTTGTGGTCGAAGTGCGCCCGATCACCGGCCCGCTGAACGACGATGTGGACCGCATTCTTTCCTATGACCGGATCACCGAGGCGATTTCTGCCGAACTGGCGGCGGAACGGCTGAACCTTCTTGAAAC
>JALQTL010000422.1 GCA_023260935.1 Paracoccaceae bacterium | reverse complement strand
AGGTCGAACTCGATGACCTTCTCCATCGCGCCGATTTCATCACGCTGCATGTGCCGCTGACCGACAAGACCCGCAACATCCTTGGCCGCGAGAATCTGGCCAAGACGAAAAAGGGCGTGCGGATCATCAACTGCGCCCGGGGCGGGCTGATCGACGAAGCCGCGCTGAAGGATGCGCTGGATTCAGGCCATGTGGCCGGCGCCGCCCTCGATGTGTTCGAAGTTGAACCCGCCACCCAGAACGTGTTGTTCGGCCACCCCAACGTGGTCGTCACCCCGCATCTGGGCGCTTCCACGACCGAAGCGCAGGAAAACGTGGCGCTTCAGGTGGCCGAACAGATGTCTGACTATCTGTTGACCGGCGCCGTCACCAACGCGCTGAACATGCCCAATGTCACCGCCGAAGAGGCGGCCGTGATGGGCCCCTGGGTCAAGCTTGCCGGCCACCTCGGCGCCTTTATCGGCCAGATGACGGACGAGCCGATCAAGGCAATCAACATCCTTTACGATGGCCGCGTGGCCGATATGAACATCGCCGCGCTGAACCAGTCGGTGATCGCGGGGGTGCTCAAGGCACAGAACCCGGACGTGAACCTTGTTTCTGCCCCCGTGGTGGCCAAGGACAAGGGTATCCAGATCTCCACCACCCGTCAGGACAAGACCGGCGCCTTCGATGCCTATATAAAGGTCACGATGGTCACCGATCAGCGCGAACGCTCCATCGCGGGCACCTGCTTTGCCGATGGAAAGCCACGCTTCATCCAGATCAAGGGCATCAACATCGACGCCGAGGTGGGCAAGCACATGCTTTACACCACCAACGAGGATGTGCCGGGCATCATCGGCCTTCTGGGCATGACCATGGGCAAGAACGCGGTGAACATCGCCAACTTCACCCTTGGCCGGTCGGGTGTGGGTCAGGATGCCATTGCCCTGCTGTACCTTGATCAGGCGATTGACCCGAAGGTGGTGGAAACGCTTGAATCCACTGGCATGTTCCAGCAGGTCAAGCCACTGGTCTTCGAAGGGGCGTAAAGGGCGCGACGTCTTGCCCCTTCGCCTGTTTCCAAATATCCCACAGGGGGTCCGGGGGACGTGAAGCCCCCCGGCTCTTTCCCATTGTCGCAGGGGCCGGTTCATGCGCGCTTATGCCATTGGCGATATTCATGGCCATCTTGACCTGCTCTTGCGGGTGCATGATTTGATCGCGGCCGATATGGCGCTCTATGGTGCGGCGCCGGTGGTTCATGTCGGTGATCTGGTCGATCGGGGCCCGAATTCGGCGGGGGTGGTTGAACATCTGCGGCAAGGTCAGGCGCGGGGCGAGGATTGGGTGGTGCTGAAGGGCAACCATGACCGCATGTTCGCCCGCTTCCTGCGCGATCCCCACGAACCCGAACCGGGCCTGCGAGAGGCGCTTTCCTGGCTTCACCCGCGTCTTGGCGGGGCAGAAACGCTTGCCTCCTATGGCGTGCGCGCGGCTGGTGACAGGCCGCTGGCGCCGGTCCATGCGGATGCCCGTGCCGCCGTGCCGCCCGAACACTTGTCCTTCCTTGAGGCGCGGCCGACCTGGCACCGGATCGGCGATGTGCTGTTCGTCCATGCCGGCATCCGCCCGGGCGTCGCCATCGAGGATCAGACCGAGACTGATCTGGTCTGGATCCGCGCGCCGTTTCTGGATCACCGGGATTCCTTCGGTCCTTTGGTGGTGCATGGCCACACGGCCATCGACCTGCCCACGCATTACGGCAACCGCGTCAACATCGACAGTTCCGCCGCCTATGGCGGCCCGCTTTCGGCCATCGCCATCGACGGGGCAGAGGTGTTCCGGCTGACCCCGAAGGGCAGGGTGCGGCTGGAACCCTGATCGGGTGAGGGCGTCAGCCCCTCAGCGTGGGCAGCCTTTGGCGCACAACGCCCGCGGCGATGGCGGCCCCGGTTGTTGCCGCAGCCAGCAGCCAGAAAAAGCCGGTTCCCCCGATATGTTCCATCAGGTTGCCCAGAAGAATGGGTGTCAGGATTCCGCCCACCAGCCCCCCGGCGATGATGACCGAGGGGGTGCGCGGGTCATCCCCCATCACCCGGCTTGCGGCCACATAGAAGCTGGGAAAGAACAACCCGGCCCCCGCCCCTGTCAGCACGAAGAAAAGTCCCGGAGAGATCAGCGCGGCCAAGCCGCAGCAAAGGCCCGACAGTGCCATGGCCCCAAGGTACAGCCCGAAGGGCTGGATCAGATGTGCCATCACCACCAGCGCCACCCGCACGCCAAGGAAGGCGACGAAAAAGGCCGAAAGGTGCTGTGCCGCCGCGGCTTCGTCCATTCCGGTTGCGATCAGTGCGGTGGGGCCAAGGCCGATCAGGCTGGCCTCGACCCCGATGCCGACCACGGCGAACATCTGCAAGGCCAGCATCGGGCGAAACGGCCCTGCGGCTTCGGCCACCGGCGCGGCTCCGGCCCTTCCGGCCGGGCCCGCGCCCAGCCATATGGTCGTGGCCATGACCGCCACCAACAGAAAAGTCAGGCCCGGGTCTGACCCCAGCCAGACAAAAACAAGCGGGGCCGCAATTGCCCCGATGCCAAAACAGGCATTCAGCAGGCCCAGCATGGCGGTGCCATGCGCGCCGAACACCCGCAGGATGCGCGGGTTGAACACTACTGTCGACATGCCATAACCCGCGCCAAAGACCAGCGCGCCGCCAAAGGCGAAAAACTGCCCCGGACCAAGGCCCAGCATCGCCGCGCCAATTGCCATCGTGGCCAGCACATGCCGCGGGCTGACGCGGGCGCCGTGCCAATACATCAGCGCCACGCCAATGGCGCAGCCCACCCAATGCGCCGAAACCAACCACCCCGCCCCGGCCGACGTCAGCATCAGGTCACGGGCAAAGGCCGGCAGTGCCGGGCCATAAAGCGATTGGCCCGCCCCCATCATCACAAAGGTTGCCACACCCGCCGCCAGCAGGCCGAAGTTGGCCCGGATCAGATCCTGCATGTCATCCTCTGGGGAAATGTTTGCGCTATCTGTCTCTTGTGCCCCGGCAAGTGTCAACGGACGTCACGTCATCTGACATCAGATCGACAAAGCGGTTAGACTGGCCCGGAACATCGGAGGCCTGCCATGACAGACATCTTCATCCTTTCCGCCGCTCGCACGGCCATCGGCACCTTCGGGGGCACGCTTTCCGGGATGCCGCCTATTGATATCGCGACCCACGCCGCCAAGGCCGCGCTGGACCGGGCGGGGGTGGATCCTGCGCAGATCGGGCATGTGGTGATGGGCCACATCATCAATACCGAACCGCGCGACATGTATCTGTCGCGGGTGATGGCGATGAACGCGGGCATCCCTGAAACCACCCCTGCAATGAACGTGAACCGGCTGTGCGGGTCGGGTGCGCAGGCCATCGTCTCGGCCGCGCAAAGCCTGATGCTGGGCGATGCCGAACTGGCGCTTGCCGGTGGGGCCGATTGCATGAGCCGGTCGCCCTTCATCCTGCAAACCGCGCGCTTCGGGCAGAAGATGGGCGATACGCGGGCGCTGGACATGATGACAGGCGCGCTGACCTGCCCCTTCGGCACGGGGCACATGGGGGTGACGGCCGAGAATGTGGCGGCCGAACATGGCATCAGCCGCGCCGCGCAAGATGCCTTTGCGCTGGAAAGCCAGAAGCGCGCGGCCCATGCCATTGCCGAGGGGCGGTTTGTCGAACAGATCGTTCCGGTCGAGATTTCGGGGCGCAAGGGCACGGTGCTGTTCCAGACCGATGAGCATCCGAAGACCACCTCGCTGGAGGCTTTGGCCGGTTTGCGCCCGGCTTTCCAGAAGGATGGCACCGTCACGGCAGGCAACGCCAGTGGCATCAACGATGCTGCCGCGGCGCTTGTCCTGTCGCGTGGGGTGCCGGGCGGGGTCCGGGCGCGGGCCCGGATCATGGGTTATGCCCATGCCGGGGTGGACCCAAGGGTCATGGGCATTGGCCCGGTGCCAGCGGTTCGGGCGCTTTGCGCAAAGCTGGGGATGAAGCCCACCGATTTCGATGTGGTGGAATCGAACGAGGCTTTTGCCGCGCAGGCCATTGCAGTGAACCGTGAACTGGGGTTGGATCCGGCCCGGGTGAACCCGAACGGCGGGGCCATTGCCCTTGGCCATCCCGTCGGGGCGACGGGCGCGATCATCACCGTGAAGGCGCTGCACGAACTGGAACGCAGCGGCGGGCGCACCGCGCTGATTACCATGTGCATCGGGGGCGGGCAGGGCATTGCCCTTGCGATCGAACGGGTCTGAGCGGGTTTCTGGGCCTGCCGCGGTCAGCGGGCGCGCAGGCGGACGCGGTCTGACCGCCCTTCGGCATCGATCACCGACAAGGTCACAAAGCCCTGCCCAGGCAGGTGCAGAAGGGTTGCACGGTCGCGCCGGGCCACCGCCAGCGGCACGCCATCGGCCAGCCAGGTGAAAGGCGCCCGCCCGCCCTGAACCTTGACCAGCAGGCCGCCGTCCAGCAGGTCTACCTCTGCGCCTTCGGGGGGGAAGGTAACAGCCGGGCCGGCGCTGCCGCCTTGCAGGGCGGCGGCGCGGGACCGGAAGGTTTGCAGGGGCCGGGGCAATTCGGCATTCGACAAAAGCAGGGTCTGCGGCGGGGCAGGGGGTTTGGGATCAAGCTGGCGCTTCAGCCGGCTGAAGGCCTGAAACAGCACCGGCGCCGCCGTATCGGCCCCAAAGGCCCCCGGCACCGGCGTGCCGTCGGGTCTGCCCATCCACACGCCGATGACATGGCGCCCGTCAAAGCCGATGGCCCAGGCATCGCGGTGGCCATAGCTGGTGCCGGTCTTGTAGGCGAGGCGGTTGCGTGGCGCGCCGGGTGGTGGCGGCAGGCCGGCAAGGATATCGGCCACCTGCCATGCCGCCGCC
Organism: Paracoccaceae bacterium; assembly: GCA_023260935.1. Lineage (GTDB taxonomy): Bacteria > Pseudomonadota > Alphaproteobacteria > Rhodobacterales > Rhodobacteraceae > Pseudotabrizicola. Next base: position 4,717 of record JALQTL010000422.1, on the reverse strand, counting down.
GCACCCAGCACCCGCTGACCTTCGGCCCGCGGGTGCTTTGCATCCGGCCCGTTCATCCGGTGGGTCAGCGGCAGGGACACGCCGCCCCTTGCGATGGTGGCGTAAAGCTGAACCATGTCCTCCAGCCGCACGCCAACCCCGCCCAGACCAATGGCCAGCCCCGGCTGATCCCCCGGGATAGCCGCCTGCACCCCGGCTTTTTCAAGCGCGGCCAGCAGTTTCGCGGGCCCCAGCGCATCAAGGATCTGTACCACCGGCAGGTTCAACGAAAGCTGCAACGCCTCGCGCATGCGCAGCGTTCCCCGGAAAAGCCGGTCGAAATTCTGCGGGGCATAGGTGCCAAAGGTCATCGGGCTGTCATCGATCAGCATTTCGGGGTGGCCCAGACCCTGATCAAAGGCCAACCCATAGATCAGCGGCTTCAGCGTTGACCCCGGGCTGCGCAACGCCTGCGTCATGTCGACAAATCCTTGACGCTGATCGGCCTGAAAGGCCGCTGACCCGACGCTGGCCAGTACCTCTCCGGCCTTGTGATCGGCTACGACGATGGCCAGTTGGACCCTTTCGCCCTGGCCATGGATCACATCGCGGGCAAGGGCTTCCATCGCGGCTTGCAGGTCTGCGCGCAACGTCAGGTGGTGGACGCTGGCTACCGGGTCTTCGGCAAGGGCGCGGTCGGCCAGATGCGGGGCAAGGGCGGGAAAGGGGCGGCGGGCTGCGGGAACCGGCTCGGTCAAGGCGCCCTCGGCCTGATCGGGGGGCAGGATGCCATCGCGCAGGGCCCGTGCCAGCACACGGGCGCGGGCCCGGGTTGCCCGGTCATGGAACCGGTCGGGTCGCCGGCTTTCGGGCGCCTGCGGGATGGCGACCAGAAGGGCGGCTTCGGCCGGGGTCAGGCGACGGGGTTCCTTGCCGAAATAGGCGAAAGAAGCCGCGCGCACCCCTTCCAGATTGCCCCCGAAGGGCGCCAGATGCAGGTAAAGCCCCAGAATCTGATCCTTTGTCAGCCGCCGTTCCAGCGCCCATGCGACCCGCATCTGGCGGATCTTGCCGGCCCAAGCGCCCGTGCCGCTGTCTTCCAGAAGGCGTGCCACCTGCATCGTCAGCGTGGACCCGCCCGAAACGATCCGGCCGTTCCAGATGCCTTGCGCCACGGCCCGTGCCATGGCCCGCAGGTCCACCCCGGCATGGGTTTCAAATCGCTTGTCCTCATAGGCGATCAGCATTCGCAGATAGCCCGCATCCACGGCAGCCCTGTCGACCGCCATGCGCCACCGGCCATCTGCCACGGTATAGGCGCGCAGCAGGGTGCCGTCTCGGTCCTGCACCTCGACCGAGGTTGCCGGCACAAGTCCCGGCAGGGTCGTGGCATCCACCCAATCCGACCAGCCATCCCTGAGGGTAGCCCCCAGCCAGAGGGCCGCCGCCAGAGTCAGCAAGAGGCGCGCGGCCGTCACGGCGCGATTGCCACCCGGCCCGTTTCGGACCTTGCGCGAAAGCCGGGGCGGTACATGTCTTCCACCAAGGCCGCCGGGTGATGGAAATCGCCCGGCGACACTGCCCGCACCACATAGGCCAGCCGGAACGGTTCCGGCCCGTTACGGTCGATCGCGGTCAGGAAGCGATCTTGCCGGAATTCGCTGTGAGTGACATCCGTTTCGGTCTGCAACCAGTCCAGATTGGCAAGAGATCCGCCAGAGATCAGGTTGGGATTGTCGATTTCGAACCCGGCTGGCAGGGCGTCATTGACCATCAGCCGCGCCTCTCCGCGTGCGAAGGGCGTGATTTCCAGCACGGCCACCAGCCTGTCGCCCACGCGCAGCGCCTCCATCGTGGCAGGGGTGCCATCCAGCGCGTAATAGCTGCGGGTGATGGCATAGCCATTGCCGCCCGCCGGTTCCGGTTCTGACGGCGCGCCGAAGGTAGTCAGCGTCACTTCGGTTTCCGGGCCGGTATTCTGCACGCTGACCGGCGCCGAACCGGGCGTCAGCAGGCGCACCATGGGGCCGTCGGCAGGGCGGCCGTCGATCAGGACGGCGCTGCTGTCGGGCCGGTCGATCAGGGCATTGGCCGCCATCAGCGCCCATGTCGCCTCTTGCGTCGACAGCGGGCGCGAGGGGGCCGCGATCCGCCCGATCAGCCGGTCCAGATCCATGACCTTCGTGCCGCTTTCCACCGCAAGGGTCAGCAGTGCCGCGGCATCGCGGCTGTTGCTGCCGAAATCGCTGCGCCAGATCTGTTCCTGATCTTCGGCCATCAGCGCCTCTGTCCGTGCAGCGGCGCGGCGGAACATGGCGTCTGCGCGCGGCTGGTCGCCATAGCTGGCAAGGGCTGCCCCCAATTGTGCCTGTGCAAGGGCGGTGCGGAAATCATCGCCCTTCACATCGGCGTAATAGCGCAGATCGCCGATGGCGGCGGCGCCTTCGCGGGCCAGAACCATCAGCGCATAGGCCAGATCCTCGCCCCCGCCATTGGCGGCGGCATCGAAATCGGCGGCGTAGTTCACCTGATTGCGCAGGTTGTCCAGCGCTTGCCGGAACGCCAGGTCGGGCACCGCAATGCCCATGGCCCGGGCGCGCGAGAGGAAATCGGTCACATAGGCATCCAGCCACAGATCGCCCCGTCCCGGCCCCCAAAGGCCAAAGCTGCCATCGGCGCCCTGATTGGTCAGGATCTCTGTCACCGACTGGTCGAGGCGGGCGCGCACCGGCGTGGTCCGGTTCAGATCAAGTGCCTGTGCCACCTGATCGAAATACAGCAGCGGCAGCGCCTTTGACGTGATCTGTTCGGTGCAGCCATAGGGGTATGCGTCCAGCGCGGCCAGAAGGCCGGGCGCATTGATCCGCGCCAGCGGCCCGATCGCAAGGCTGGCGCGGGCGCTGCCCGGCACCAGACCGGCCAGAGCTTCGGTGTCAAAACGCAGGGTTTGGCCGGGGGCCAGCACAAGCCGGGTCACGCGCATCACCTCGGGGTCGTTGGCCATGACCGGCAGGGACAGCGTCTTGGTCAGCACCTTGCCATCGGGGGTGGTCAGGGTCACGTCCAGCGCGTGCAGCCCCGCCTCGGTGGCGCGCAGGGGCAGTGCAAAAAGGGCCTTGCCGCCCGGGGCCAGATCAAAGCCCGATGGCACATCGCCAAGGCTGACCCCGCGTCCGGCCACATCCAGCCCCATGCGCCCCGCAGGGCCAGAGGCATGCACGATTTCCAGCAGCACCCGGCTTTTATCGCCGGGCGCCATGAAACGCGGCAGGCTGGCAGTGACCACCACCGGATCGCGCACCAGCACATCGGCGCTGGCCTGCCCGATGCCAGAGCCCGACCATACCACCGCCATCACCTTGACCGACCCGTTAAAGGCCGGCAGGTCAAATCGCGCATGGGCAAGGCCATCGGCGCCCACTTCGACCGGGCCGGTGAACCACGCCAGCAATTCCTCGGTCGGCGGGGGGGATTGCAAGCGGGCCTGTGCCCCGGCATCGCCGCCCGAGCGGACCTGACCTTCAGCCCCGTTCAGGCCGTCGATCAGCCGGCCGTAAAGGTCGCGGATGCCCACCCCCAGTTTGCGCTGACCGAAGTAATGGGCGGAAGGATCAGGCGGGGTAAAGGCGGTCAGGTTCAGAATGCCCTGATCCACGGCCGCGATGGTGGCATAGGCGGTTTCGCCCGGCGCGATGCCTGATACCCGAAGGGTAATGTCCAGCGGGCTTCGGGGCGATGCCTCGGCCATCACGTCAAGGCTGGTGGCAAGCTTGCGCGGCCCCGGGTCGATGCTGGCATGTGCAAGGCCGAGGGCGCGCGATGGGTTGCGTCCGGCGGCCCTGTCCATCGGGCGTAGCACCGATGCGGTGACATAGACGCCGGCGCCCCAGTCATCCGTCACCTGAAGCGGCACAAGGTTTTCGCCCTCGGCCACCTCGACCGCCTCCAGATGGATCAGCCGGTTCGACAACACGCTGATGATCGCCGTGCCCGCCGCACGGGGAACGATGCGAAGGCGGGCCGTATCGCCGGGGCGATAGGCGCTGGCATCCAGCGAAAGGTCCAGCGTGTCGGGCGTGCTGGATACATCGGCCGGTGCATACCAGCCGGCATGGAAGGTGGTAGAGGTGACGGCATATTGCGTGCCTTCAGCTTCCACCTTCAGTTCATATTCCCCCCATGCCACGGGCGCGGCAATCTGCACAGGGCTGGGCCCCAGCGTTACCTTGCCCTCGGCCACGATGCTGCGGGTGGTGACGGGTTCCCAGTTCCAGTTGCCATAGGATTGATACCATTGATATTCCGTCTCGATCCGGCTGATCACCCATTTCGCGGGCAGGCCGGCGGCCGGCATCTGCGCGGCACCAAGGGCAATCAGGTCAAACCGGGCTTCGCTGTCCATGGCGACCACCCCATCGAACAGCGGTTTCACCCCGATCAGGGCGGAATCGGGCTGAAGCGGGCGGGTGATCTGCCGTTCCACGGGCCGGCCCGATCCTTCGGCCACCCGCACGGTGAACCGGGCTTCCAGCGGGTGAAGCGCCTCCTCGGCCGGGGGCAGGCTGACATCGATCAGGCCCTGCCCCGCGGCATCGGTCCGAAGGCCGCCGAAGCTTTCCATCCGCGCGGCAAAGGGCGCATCTTGCGGGCCGAAGACATAGCCGGGTAAGCCCGGCAGGCCCGTAGCCGCGCGCAACAGCACCTCTCCCTCGACCGAAAGGTCGGCACCAGGGGCACC
>JALQTL010000359.1 GCA_023260935.1 Paracoccaceae bacterium | reverse complement strand
GCCGATCAGCAGCGCCTTGGTCAGCTTGACGTGCTTGGCGTAGGTGTCGAAGTTCTCCGCCACCTGAGCGGCCAGTTCCCGCGTCGGGCAGAGCACGAGGCTGCGCGGCATCCGGGCGCGGGCGCGGCCCCGGCCCAGTCGGGTGATCATCGGCAGCGTGAAGCTGGCTGTCTTGCCCGTGCCGGTCTGGGCAATGCCCAGAACATCGCGGCCTTCCAGCGCATGCGGGATGGCTTCGGCCTGAATGGGGGTGGGGGTTTCATAGCCGGCGTCGGTTATGGCTTGCAGAACGCGCGGGTCAAGCGCGAGGTCGGAAAATTTGGTCATCAGCGTCCTAAGCAGCGGGATCGGCCCCGCATGGTGATGGGACGCAAACATTCCAGGCGCCCCGCGTATGCCCCGGAATAGCCGGAACATCTGCCGCGCTACCTGATTTTGCGGCAAAGGTCAAGGAATGAGCGTATTCCTTGACCTTTGCCGGCCAGAAACGGCCCGTCAGGGGGTGATGGGCTGACCCGACAGCGCCTTGCGGGCCAGTTCGGCATGCGGCGATGCCGGATCGCGGTCCAGTGCCTCGGTCAGCAGGGCCTTGGCCTCGTCCATCCTGCCGGTGGACGCAAGGATCAGGCCCAGCCGATAGGCAGGCAGGGCGCCTTCGGGGGCTGACGTGCGCAGCCCGCGGAAGGTGGCTTCCGCAGCATCGACGCGCCCGGCCTTGAACTGCGCCCAGCCCAGTGTATCGCGCACGGCGGCCACATCGGGGGCAAGGCTTGCCGCCATTTCGGCAAATGTCACCGCCTCGCCCGGGGACTTGCTGGTCAACAGACTGGCAAGGTTGTTCATCGCAACCCAGTTCTTCGGTTCTGCCTGCAAAACCTCCCGATACAGGGGCACGGCCTCGTCCCCCGCGCCTGTCTGTTCCAGAAGGGCGGCAAGCCACATCTTGTCGCCTGTCGCGGCATTCGGGGCCGCCACAGCCCGGCGGGCAAGGGCCAGAGCATCGTCCATGGCGCCAAGACGGGCCTTGGCAAGGCTGGCCGCGTTCAAAAGCGCGCGGTTTTCCGGATATCGGCCCAGCCCCCGTTCAAAGGTGGCAAGGGCCTGATCATACTTGCCCACCGCGCCCAGAATGCGGCCCTGTTCCAGCATGATGCCGCCGTCCTCCGGGAAGGCCGTTGCCGCGCGGGCCATCAATGCCTCGGCCTCGGCGCCCTTGCCCTGGGTGATGTAGATGCGGGCCAGATGCGGGAAGGCCCGGGCGTTGGTGCCACGTTCCACCAGACGCTCCAGCAGCGGTTCCGCCTCGGCCAGCCGGTCCTGACCGATCAGCCCCCGCGCCAGATAATCCAGTGCCTCATCCGGGGCATCGGGGGCTGCGGCCAAGTCTTTCAGAAGCGGTTCCACCTTTTCGGGCTGGCCATCCAGCAGCGCGATGCGCGCCAGTTGCAGGCGGGGGAAAGGGCGGTCTGGCCCGGCGTCCTGCATCGACAGCCCATAGCGGCGCGCGGCCTCGGCCCGGTCGCCCTCGCGTTCTGCGGCGGCGGCAAGGCGTTCCTGCGCGCCCCAGTTGGCCGGATCCCGGTTCGCGGCGGCCTGCCAACTGTCACGCGCGGCATCGGCCCGCCCCAGCGACAGCAGCAGATCGCCCTTGATGACCAGCGGTTCGGCGTTGATTTCATAAAGCCGGGCCGCTTCGTCCAGCGCGGCGATGGCCTCTTCGCGCTGATCCAGATTGGCCAGCACAAGGCCCAGCAGATACCACGGCCCTGCGGCTTTCGGGTCCGTTTCCGTCAGACGCCGGGCGATCAGTTCCGCCTGGGCGAACTGGCTGTTCCCGAAAAGGCGCACGGCATCGGTCAACTGGGCCTTCGTCTCTTCGGCCATGTCGCCCCCGACCAGGGCAAACGGCCGTTGCCCCGTATCGGCCGGCGCGGCGGGAGCGCCCAGATCCTCAAGGTCAAAGGTCGCAGCGTTGCCTGCGCCAGACCAAAGGCCGAAGGTCAGGGCCAGCACCAGAAGATGTTTCGCAACAGACATGGCTCAAAGCACTCCCTTCAAATGTGCTGATGATACCGAAGGCCGCCCTTGCCGTCTATCGTCGGGTGCCAGGGCAGTATGGTTTGCCTTACCCGAAAGAGACACAAACATACCCAAAAGTCGACAGACTCACTTTTGAGTGATATCGTCGAATCGCTAGCCAGATTCCATGCCTTCACTTTGCTTTGTTAAATCTTTGTAAATTACCGCTTTTTCTGTATCGGCGGCTGAAGGCTGGGAGGCGGGCGTCAAAGCGTTTTCTGAACTGTTGCGGAAAACGGAAACGGAATGTGTCCAATTTCGGGACAGGAGGGCCAAATGAACTTCAGATATGCCGTAGCTGCGACGGCGCTTATCTTCAGTGCTGGTGGGGCACTGGCAGACAGCATTTCTCCACTGACTTTTGAAGCCGATCTTGCCATGGGCGAAAGCGTTACGATCGAGAAGACCGTGGTGATCTCGGCAGGCGGTCCGTCCGATGCCTTGATCGACATCCACTTCCTCTTCGATACCTCGGGCAGCATGGGGGGCGAGATCGCCGCGGCCAAGTCGGCCGCAAGCGCGCTGTTCACCCAGCTTGAGGCCTTTGGTGACATTGCGGCAAGTGTGGGTGTTTATTCCGAAGCTGCGCGGCTGGACCCCGCTGGAAGCGTGCCGGGCCGGGTGATCAATCAGGATCTGACAACCGACAGCGCCGCAGCGATTGCTGCGATTAACGCCGTGACGCTTGGCAATCCGGACGGTGGCGGTGATGGCCCTGAAAACGGCCTGAACGGCATCGAACTTTCGGTCGAGAACCTTTCGTGGCGGCCGGGTTCAAACCGCTTCGTGTTCGTTTTCGGTGACTCGGACTTCAAGACCAGCGCATGCAGCGAAGCGGGTTTTTCCGTGGGCCTTTCCTGCGATGGTTTTGATGACGTAGACGGCGCGCCGATCACGACCGCGGCCAATACTTCTGCCGCCCTGGCGGCGAATGGTGTGAACCTGTTCGGCCTTTCCTATGGCAGTCTGTTCACGAACGCGATCACGAACCTTGGCGGCACCGCTTATGCAAGCTCTGCAACGGCGGAAAGCATCATTGCCGGGATTACTGCCGGCATCAGCGCGGGCTTCGCGAACTACAGCAGCGTGACCGTCGATGACCTTGGCGGTGGCGATCCGGCGATTGACGTTTCGGTGGCTTGCAC
>JALQTL010000146.1 GCA_023260935.1 Paracoccaceae bacterium | reverse complement strand
AACTCGGCCAAACCGATAGCTGACGGATGCCCCATCACCTGCTTCAGGTCATCCGCATCAATCCGCGCCCCGGCAGTTTCCATATCGGTGGACGGCACACAGGATGACAGTTGCACCCGAATATCCATCAGCGTGTGTTCGCTGGCCCGCTGAAAATAGCGGATACCGTCCAACCCGATCACATTGGCAATCTCATGCGGGTCGCAAATCGCCGTGGTGATCCCGCGCGGGGTGACGCAGCGGTCGAACTCGAAAGGGGTGACAAGGCTGCTTTCAATATGCAGATGCGTGTCGATGAAGCCGGGCACCAGCACCTTGCCCGCCACATCCAGCTCGCGCACCCCCTCGAACCGGCCGAACACGCCCACGATCGTATCGCCGCAGATCGCCACATCCGTCTCGACCAGATCGCCGGTGATCAGATCGAACACCCGCCCGCCCTTCAGCACCAGATCGGCACGCACCTCGCCGCGCCCTTGCGCAATCCGGTCAGAAAGGGGGGCTTTGGGGGTGATCTGAACCATGGGGCGACTCCTTTGATCCCAGCAAAGCAGACCCCGCCGCCGGGGGAAAGCGGCTTTGCACGCACAACCCGCCCCGCCGGAATTGTGACCCGGACAAAGATCACCTTGCAGCCGTGCCGTCGCGATGGCTTCCTGAAGCCATCGAGGTTCCCCATGCGCCCCCTTCGCGGCATTGCCTACAAACTTGTGTCGGTTCTGGTCTTCATCGTGATGAGCGCGATGATCAAGGCCACCTCGGCCCATGTGCCGGCGGGCGAGGCGGTGTTCTTCCGCTCGCTCTTTGCCATTCCCGTCATCGTCGGCTGGCTGGCCTTGCGGCACGAATTGGCCACCGGCCTGCGCACCCGCACCCCGATGGGGCATGTCTGGCGCGGCTTTGCCGGCACCTCGGCCATGGGGCTTGGCTTTGCCGGTCTGGGCTATCTGCCCCTGCCCGAGGTGACGGCCATCGGATACGCCGCCCCGATGCTGACCGTCATCTTCGCCGCCATGTTTCTGGGCGAAGAGGTCCGGCTGTTCCGCATTTCCTGCGTCATTCTGGGGATGGTCGGGGTGATGGTCGTGCTGTGGCCGCGCCTGACGGTGCTGGACGGCGGCGCCGGCCATGCCGAGGCTTTCGGGGCCATGCTGGTGCTGGGGGGCGCGGTCTTTGCCGCCCTTGCGCAGGTTTTCGTGCGCAAGATGGTGGCAACCGAACAGACCGCCGCCATCGTCTTCTGGTTTTCCGTGACCGCCACCTGCCTGTCGCTCTTTACCCTGCCCTTCGGCTGGGTCATCCCCTCACCGGCCGAGGCCGTCCTTCTGGTCACCTCGGGCCTTCTGGGCGGGGTCGGGCAGATCCTGCTCACCTCCAGCTACCGCGAGGCCGATGCCTCGCTGGTGGCCCCCTTCGACTATGCCTCGATGATCTTTGCCATCGCCATCGGCTGGTTCGTGTTTTCCGAGGTTCCCACCGGCACCATGCTGGCGGGGGCAGCCCTTGTCATCACCGCCGGCGTGCTGATCATCTGGCGTGAACGCCAACTGGGCCTTGAACGCGCCCGCCAACGCAAGGCGATGACCCCGCAGGGATAACGAAAACTCAGCCACGTCGGCCAACCGTCCACAAAGTAAAGGCGGCACCATCCGCCCCACCAGGTCAGTGCCAGATTTTCTGGATTGGAATGGACACGCAATCCGACTGGCGACCTTCAAGTTTCGCGTTTCGGATGAACAACCCGGCAAAAGCCCTCATGTTTATTGAAGAAAACGCCTCAACGCCGGCACCCCGCCCCGCCTAACCTTCCGCCCCGATCACCACATCCGCCTGGCGCGAGCCTTCGATGGCACGGCGGATGTTGGGCATGTCATTGCCCTCGATCCAGGCCCGCGCCGCCTCGGGCGTCTTGCCGTAATGGGCCCATCGGTCCGTCAGGCGGCGGTCCAGTTCGGCCAGCGGCACGTCGATCCAGACCGTCAGGTCAAAGGCCCCGTCCAGCGCGCGCCACGGCCCTTCGTCCAGCAGCAGGTAATTGCCTTCGACGATCAGGAACCGGTCCTCGGGCCCCACCACATCCGCCGCGGCACGCGAAAGTTCCATGCTGCGGTCAAACACCGGGATCGCCACCTCGTCCTCTTGCCGCAGGCGGGCGATCAGATGCACGAAGCCCGCCACGTCAAAGGTTTCCGGCGCGCCCTTGCGCGACCGCACCCCCCGCGCCTCCAGCACCGCGTCGTCGTAATGGAACCCGTCCATCGGCACGACCCGCGCCCCCGGCCCCAGTGCGCGCACCAGAGCCGCCGAAAGCGTGGACTTGCCCGCCCCCGGCGGCCCGGCCAGCGCGGTCAGGAACCGCCCCGGACGGCTGCCGGCCCGGGCGCGGATCAGATCGGCAAGGGCCTTTGGCGTCATGCTTCGGCTGCCACGCCTTCGGGCACCGACGCCCCGGTCATATAGGCCACCGCATCCGACATGCTGTGTTCCTTCGGGTCGATCACGCACAGCCGCCGGCCCAGCCGGTGAATGTGGATACGGTCGGCCACCTCGAACACATGCGGCATGTTGTGGCTGATCAGGATGATCGGAATCCCCCGCGCCCGCACATCGCGGATCAGTTCCAGCACGCGGCGGCTTTCCTTCACGCCCAGCGCGGCGGTGGGTTCGTCCAGGATCACGACCTTCGACCCGAAGGCCGCCGCCCGCGCTACCGCCACGCCCTGCCGCTGCCCGCCCGAAAGCGTTTCGACCGCCTGGTTGATGTTCTGGATCGTCATCAGCCCCAGTTCCGAAAGCTTTTCGCGGGCGAAAGCCTCCATCCTCGGGCGGTCCATCTGGCGAAACAGCTTGCCCATGATCCCCGGCTTGCGCCATTCGCGCCCCAGAAACATGTTATCGGCAATCGACAGTGCGGGCGACATCGCAAGGTTCTGGTAAACCGTCTCGATCCCTTCGGCGCGCGCATCGTCGGGGCTGCGGAAATGCACCGCCCGCCCCTCCAGTTCGATGGTCCCGTGATCGGGCACCACCGCCCCCGACAGCGCCTTGATCAGCGTCGATTTTCCCGCCCCGTTGTCACCGATCACCGCCAGAATCTCGCCCGGCATCAGATCGAAATCGGCCCCGTTCATGGCCACCACCGTGCCATAGCGCTTCATCAGGCCGCTGGCCTTCAGGATTGGTGTCACGCCACTCATTGCGAAGCCCTCCGCAGCCATTGGTCCAGCCCCACGGCGATGATCACAAGGCACCCGGCCGCGAACATCTGCCAGTAATCGTCCACACCCGCCAGCGACAGGCCCGTGTTGAACACCCCCACGATAAAGGCCCCCAGAACCGACCCGATGATCGACCCGCGCCCCCCGAACAGCGACGTGCCCCCGATCACCACGGCCGTGATCGACCCAAGGTTCACGGTATCGAAGGCAATGGGAGAGATCGATCCGACCCGCCCCACGGCAATCCATGCCGCAAAGCCGCAGATCAGCCCCGCCACGGCATAGACGGAAATCAGCGTGCGATCGACCTGAATGCCCGAAAGCCGCGCCGCATCGGGGTCATCCCCGATGGCATGCACATGCCGGCCCCATGCGGTATGGTTCAGAACATACCACAGCAGCCCCGCCAGCAGGATCAGCGTGATCCCGCCATAGGAAATGCTGGCGCCGCTGACATTGAACCCCTTGCCAAACCACAACAGGCCCGGGGCATTCGCCTCGATATCCACGTTGCGGATGGATTCAGAACCCGAATACCACAGCTTCAGCGCCGAAAAGATCGAAAGCGTGCCCAGCGTCACGATAAAGGGCGGCAGCTTGGCCTTGGAAACCAGCAGCCCGTTGACCAGCCCCATGATCCCGCCCACGCTGATGCCGATGAAGATGGCCAGCAGCGTGGGCAGCCCCGCCCCCACCGCCAGATTGCCCATCACCAGCGACGAGACGACAAGGATCGCCCCCACCGAAAGGTCGATACCCGCGGTCAGGATGATCAGCGTCTGCGCCAGCGCGATGAAACCCGTGACCGTCACCTGCTTCAGCACGATCGACAACGCCCCGATGCCCAGAAAGCGCGGCGCGATCAACCCGAAGGCCAGCACCGATACCGCCAGCACCAGCGCCGGGATCATGGTGGGATAGCTGCGCAGGAAATTCCGCAGCACATGCAGGAAGGTCTTGTCGTCCTTTTCAAAGCTGGCAATGGCCGTATCGGCCTTGGTCAGCGTGGCCTCATAATCGGAAATGGTCTTTGTCGGTGCGTTCTCGGTGCTCATCGGCCCGGCGTGCCCCCCGTTGTCGGTTGCCAGTGTGGCAGGCGCCACTTGTGACGAAGGGCGACCGTCAAGCCGCCCTTCACACTCTTCACGTCAACGCGCGCGGGCAATCAGCCCCAGCAAAGCTCGGTGCCCTTGGCACTGTCGATCGACGGCACGCCATCGACCGGCTGGTCGGTGACAAGGTTCACGCCGGTGTTGAAGAACGACAGCCCGTCCGAGGCCGCCGGCTTGGTGCCGTCCTTGGCAAAGGCCACGATCGCCTCGATCCCCTTCGATGCCATCAGCAGCGGATATTGCTGCGACGTGGCGCCGATCACGCCCGACTTGACCGAAGCCACACCCGGGCAGCCGCCATCGACCGAAACGATGATCGCCTGACCTTCCTTGCCGGCGTTCTTCAGCGCCTGATAGGCACCTTCGGCAGCGGGTTCGTTGATGGTGTAAACCACGTTGATGTCGGGGTCTTTGGCCAGCAGCGTTTCCATCGCGCGCAGCCCCCCCTCGGGGTTCGCGTCCGACGATTCATGCCCGATCACGCGCGGATCGGTTTCCGAACCCATCACCGTCAGGTCCGGCACCTCGATGCCAAAGCCCACAAGGAAGCCCGTGTCGCGGGCCACGTCGACCGAGATGTTGTCCTTGTTGATGTCCAGCATGCCGATCTTGGCATTGGCCGCTTCCGCGCCCAGCTTGGCCGCAGCCCATTTGCCGATCAGCAGACCCGCTTCGAAGTTGTCGGTGGCAAAGGTCATGTCCTGCGCCTCGGGGTCCGCCAGCGGCGTATCCAGCGCGATGACCAGAATGCCGGCTGCGCGGGCATCCTTCAGCGCCGGGCCGACGGAATCGTTCGACGGGGTGATCAGGATACCCTTGGCACCGGCCGCCATGCAGTTTTCGATGGCGGTGATCTGCGGGGCGGCATCGCCGTCCTTCTCCCCGGCATAGGCCTGGAAATCAAGGCCCGCATCGGCGGCGGCCTTTTCGGCGCCTTCCTTCATTTTCACGAAGAACGGGTTGGTGTTGTTCTTCGTGATCAGGCAGGCCAGATCGGCCGCCGAGGCCGAAGTTGCCATCAGCGCAAGCGCGGCCGAGCCCAGAAGGGCTGTCATCTTGATCTTCATGTGGTTCCTCCCAAGGGTGGCGGGTGATTTTCCCCGCCGCAAATAACATCGCGCAGCCGTTCCATCTGCTGCGATGCCCTTACAAAACCCGATTCTGCCCGCTGCGTCAATATAAATAAATCAGAGTGATTTATTATTGACAGCCACCCAGATTCCCCCCCACCCTGCACGATCAGGAAGGATGCCTGCCACCGGTGGCGGGTATGTGGGAGAGGTCATGCTGATCGGGATACCCGGCCTTTTGGGGCCAGAGCTGCTTGCCACGCTGCGGTCGATGGGCCATGGCGACGAAATCGCGCTTGTCGATGCCAATTACCCTGCGCAGGAACATGCCCGCCGGCTGGTGCGGGCCGACGGGCACGGGATGCTGGCGCTTCTGGGGGCGATCCTGCCGCTTTTCCCGCTGGATACCGATACGCCCGCCGCCATCTTCCGCGCCTGCCTGCACAACGACCCCGCGCAGATGTCGCCCATCCACCACCAGATCGAAACGCTCTGCGGCAGCCTCAAACCCGGCTTTGCCGTCGAACCCCTGTCCGGCACTGCCCTTTACCCGCGCATCCGCGCCGCCCACACCATTGTGGCCACCGGCGAATTGGCGCTTTATGCCAACGTGATCCTGCGCAAAGGGGTGATTGGCGAAGCGGCATGACCGAAGAAACGGACCTGACCTCTGCCCTGCATCCAGTCGACCGGGCCGACCGCGCCGGGGCGGATGATCCGGTGCTGCGCGGCACGAACCAGTCAGGCATGCGGGCGCAGAACGAAAGGCTGGTCCTTACGCTTCTGCGCCAGCACGGCGCGCTGGCCAAATCCGATATCGCCCGGATCACCGGCCTGTCGGCGCAAACCGTTTCCGTCATCATGCGCGCGCTGGAACAGGACGGCCTTCTGGCAAGGGGAGAGCCCCAGCGCGGACGCATCGGCCAGCCCTCCATCCCGATGTCGCTGAACCCCGAAGGCGCCTTCTTCTTCGGGCTCAAGATCGGGCGCCGGTCGGCCGATCTGATCCTGATCGATTTTCTGGGCCGCACCCGCGCCTCCGAACGTCAGGTCTACCGCTATCCCACCCCCTCGGCGGTGGTGGATTTCGTGGCCGATGCCTTGCCCCGGATCATCGCCACCCTGACCCCGCCCGCGCGCGACCGCATCGGCGGAATGGGCATCGCCATGCCGTTCCAGCTGTGGAACTGGGTGCAGTTCATCGGCGCCCCGCAAGCTGAAATGGACGCCTGGCGCCACCGCGACATTCAGGCCGAACTGGCCGATCTGACGGGCATGCCCGTTTATGTGCAGAACGACGCCACCGCCGCCTGCGGGGCCGAGCTTGTCTTTGGCAGGGGCGACCGGCCAAAGGATTTCCTCTATTTCTACTTCGGCTACTTCATCGGCGGCGGGCTGGTGCTGAACGGCCAGCTTTTCACCGGGCGCAGCGGCAATGCGGCCGGCGTGGGGCCAATGCCCGTGCCCGGCCCCGACGGGCGGATGGTGCGGCTTCTGTCTGTCGCTTCGGCCTCGTCCCTCTCCGCCGCGATGGACCGCGCGGGCCAGAATTCCGACCAGCTTTGGGAACGCCATGATCATTGGGATGTGGAGCCCGGGCTTCTGTCGGACTGGATGGATCAGGCCGCCGAAGGTCTGGCCTGGGCGATCCTGTCAGCCTCGACGCTGATGGAACTGGAAGCCGTGCTGATCGATGGCTGGATTCCCCCCGACGTGCGCGCCGGCATCACCCGCCGCACCGAAGCCGCGCTGCACCGGCTGGATCTTTCGGGCATCGATGCGCCCGCCATCCGCGAAGGTAGCGTGGGCGCGGGCGCACGCGCCCTTGGTGCCGCCGCCATCCCCCTGTCGCAGCGCTATCTGATCGACCAGA
>JALQTL010000107.1 GCA_023260935.1 Paracoccaceae bacterium | reverse complement strand
GTCCATCCCGGCGCTTTTGCACCGTAACGCCACCGAATTCGGGTCGCGGCCCGCTTATCGGGAAAAAGAGTTTGGCATCTGGCAAAGCTGGACGTGGAGCGAGGCCAAGCGCGAGATCAACAATCTTGCGCGCGGACTGATCAATATGGGCGTCAACGAGGGCGATTTTATTGCCATCATTGGCCGTAACCGTCCGCATTTCTATTGGTCGATGGTCGCAGCCCAATCCGTGGGCGCGATTCCGGTGCCGCTGTATAATGACAGCGCCGCCGAGGAGATGGCCTATGTGCTGGATCACTGCGGCGCGCGTTTCGTGATCTGCGGCGATCAGGAACAGGTCGACAAGGTGATCGATCTGCAAGACCGCATCCAGCATATCGATCAGGTGGTCTATGTCGACAAGCGCGGCATGCGCAAATACGACCACAGCCGGATGAACGCCCTTGCCGATGTGCTGGCCGAAGGCCGCGCCGCGCATCACCGGCTGGAGGGCGAGTTGCAGGCCCGCATCGATGCGCTGGGTTATGATGACCCTTGCGTGATGCTTTACACCAGCGGCACCACGGGCAAGCCCAAGGGCGTGGTTCTGTCAAACCGCAACATCATCGAAACCTCGAAAAACACCTGCGCCTTCGACAAGCTGGGCCCGGATGAAGAGATCCTCGCCTATCTGCCGATGGCTTGGGTGGGGGATTTCATCTTTTCGGTAGGGCAGGCGATGTGGGCGGGGTTCTGTGTGAACTGCCCCGAAAACGCCAGCACCATGATGACAGACCTGCGCGAGATCGGGCCGACCTATTTTTTCGCCCCGCCCCGCGTGTTCGAAGGCCAGCTGACCAGCGTGATGATCCGCATGGAAGATGCCGGGCGCTTCAAGAAATGGCTGTTCGACACCTTCATGGCCCATGCCCGCCGGGTGGGTCCGGCCATGTTGGACGGTCTGCCCGTTTCGGGCGGGGACCGGCTGAAATACGCCTTGGGCAACCTGTTCATCTATGGCCCGCTGAAGAACACGCTGGGCTTCAGCCGCATCCGCGTGGGCTATACGGCGGGCGAGGCGATCGGCCCCGAAATCTTTGATTTCTATCGCAGCCTTGGCATCAACCTGAAGCAGCTTTACGGCCAGACCGAGGCTTCGGTCTTCATCACCCAGCAGCCCGATGGCCAGGTGCGGTCTGATACCGTCGGCGTTCCCAGCCCGGGGGTCGAGGTGAAGATCGCCGAAAACGGCGAGGTCTTCTACCGCAGTCCCGGCACCTTTGTGGAATATTACAAGAACCCCGAAAGCACCGCCTCGACCAAGGATGCCGAAGGCTGGGTCGCCACTGGCGATGCCGGTTTCTTCGAACCCGAAACCGGGCACCTGCGCATCATCGATCGTGCCAAGGATGTGGGCAAGATGGCTGACGGCAGCCTGTTCGCGCCAAAATATGTGGAAAACAAGCTGAAGTTCTATCCCAACATCCTTGAAGCCGTGGTGTTCGGCGCCGGGCGTGATCGCTGCTGTGCCTTCATCAACATCGACCTGACGGCAGTTGGCAACTGGGCCGAGCGCAACAACATTGCCTATTCCAGCTATCAGGAACTGGCCGGCCATCCGAAGGTCTATGACATGATCCGCGGCCATGTCGAAGACGTGAACCGCTCGGTTGCCGAAGACCCGATGCTGGCGGGCTGCCAGATCCACCGCTTCCTGATCCTGCACAAGGAACTGGATGCCGATGACGGAGAGCTGACCCGCACCCGAAAAGTCCGCCGCACCATCATCGCCGAGAAATTCGCCGATCTGATCGCGGCGCTTTACAACGGGTCAAGCACCGTGGCGACCGAAACGGAAGTGACCTACGAAGACGGTCGCAAGGGCCATATCCGCGCCACGCTGACACTGGCAGATGCCGCCGTTCAGCCCGCCCCCCCGCACAAGGTGGCCGCATGAACACTGCCCCAGCCCCCCGGACAGACGACGCCAGCCTGACGCCCGATGGCCGCAGGATCGGCCCCGTCTTGATGGAGATGAAGAACATCACCCTGCGCTTTGGCGGCGTGAAGGCCATCACCGACATCAGCTTTGACATCCGCGAAGGTGAAATCCGGTCGATCATCGGCCCGAACGGTGCCGGCAAGTCGTCGATGTTGAACGTCATCTCGGGCTTTTATGTGCCCCAGGAAGGCGAAGTCTGGTTCCGTGGCCAGAAGCGCCCGCCGATGCGGCCCTATCAGGTCGCCCGCCAAGGCATCGCCCGCACCTTCCAGAACATCGCACTTTTCGACGGGATGAGCGTTCTGGACAACATCATGACCGGCCGGCTGACGTTGATGTCCTCTGGCCTCCTGCGTCAGGCGCTCTGGTGGGGCACTGCCCAGCGTGAAGAGGCTGAACACCGCGAAAAGGTGGAAAAGATCATCGACTTCCTTGAAATTCAGGCGATCCGGAAAACACCCGTGGGCCGTTTGCCCTATGGGTTGAAAAAGCGCGTGGAGCTGGCCCGCGCCCTGGCCGCCGAAC
>JALQTL010000095.1 GCA_023260935.1 Paracoccaceae bacterium | reverse complement strand
GATACAGGATCTTCGATCAGGCCGGGGCCGTGGCCGGGGGCCGAGATCATGAGCGGCACGCGGGCCGAGCCTTCGAAGAAGTTCATCTTGAACCACAGGCCGCGTTCGCCCAGCATTTCGCCATGATCCGACAGGAAGACCACGATCGCTTCTTGCCTTGTGCTTTCCAGTACGGAGAAGATTTCGCCAATCTTGTCGTCGACATAGGAGATATTGGCGAAATAGCCTTGCCGGGAGCGGCGGATATGGTCGGGGGTGATGTCGAAGGCGCGCCAGTCGCAGGCATCCATCAGGCGCTGGGAATGGGGATCCTGGTCGGCATAGGCGATCGCCTCGGGCGGTTCCAGTTCCGGGATGCCTTCGTAGAGATCCCAGTATTTGCGCCGCGCCACGAAGGGATCGTGGGGGTGGGTGAAGCTGACCGTCAGGCACCAGGGCCGGGTGTCGGCCCCGCGCGACAGGTCATAGAGCTTTTGTACGGCCTGAAAGGCCACGTCGTCGTCATATTCCAGCTGGTTGGTGATCTCGGCCACGCCGGCGCCGGTGACGCTGCCCAGGTTGTGATACCACCAGTCGATCCTTTCGCCGGGCTTGCGGTAATCCGGGGTCCAGCCGAAATCGGCCGGGTAGATGTCGGTCGTCAGGCGTTCCTCGAAGCCGTGAAGCTGGTCGGGGCCCACGAAGTGCATCTTGCCCGACAGGGCCGTGTAATAGCCCGCCCGGCGCAGGTGGTGGGCATAGGTCGGGATGTCAGAGGCGAATTCGGCCGCATTGTCATAGACCCGCGTGCGGCGCGGCAATTGCCCCGACATGAAGGATGCCCGCCCCGGCGCGCAGAGCGGCGACGCGGTGTAGCAATTGGCAAAGCGCAGCGAATGGTCGGCAAGGCGCCTCAGGTTCGGCACTTTCAGGAAAGGCGCGGGCCCGTCTGGAAAGAGCGTTCCCGTCAACTGGTCCACCATGATGATCAGGATGTTGGGGCGGTCGGCCATCGGTCTGTTTCCTTGTGCTGCCGGGCGCGACGCTGGCCCGGGTGCCTGACGCTGTCTTTCCCTCGAACGACAGGGAAAGGCCATAACCGTCATATCGGAGAGCTGTCATGAAAACGGTCGGGACATTCCCCAGAGGCTTGATCGAGATCGAGGATCTGCGCATCCCCCTGCCCGATGGGGTGCGCCTGTCGGCTCGGGTCTGGATGCCCGAGGACGCGGCAAAGGGAAACCCGGTGCCGGCCGTTCTGGAATACATCCCCTATCGCAAGCGCGACGGCACCCTGCCGCGGGACGAGCTCATGCATCCCTATGTTGCGGGTCATGGCTATGCTTGCGTGCGGGTGGACATGCGCGGCAACGGCGACAGCGAAGGGTTGATGACCGATGAATATACCCCGCAGGAATTGCAGGACGCCTGCGATGTGATCGCCTTTCTGGCCGCGCAGCCCTGGTGCACGGGGGCGGTGGGTATGATGGGCAAAAGCTGGGGCGGGTTCAATTGCCTGCAGACTGCCTTCCTGCAACCCCCGGCACTGAAGGCGGTGCTGTCGGTCTGTTCCACCACCGACCGTTTTGCCGATGACATCCATTTCAAGGGCGGTTGCCTTTTGGGCGAGAATTTCGGCTGGGGCGCGGTGATGCTGAGTTTCTCCAGCCGCCCGGCAGACCCCGCCCTGCGCCCGGACTGGCGCGAGGACTGGCTTGCCCGGCTGGAGGCCGAGCCATGGCTGGCGCCGCGCTGGGCGGGGCATCAGGCGCGCGACGCCTATTGGGCGCATGGGTCGGTCTGCGAGGATTACTCCCGGCTGAAGGTGCCGGTGCTTTCTTTCGGGGGCTGGGCCGATGGCTACATGAACACGGTTGCCGCGCTGGTGGAAAACGTGGGCGCCAAGGGGATCGTCGGGCCTTGGGTGCACCAATACCCGCATACGGCGGTGCCGGGGCCGGCGATCGGGTTCTTGCAGGTGGCGATCCGCTGGTGGGACCGTTGGTTGAAGGGCATCGAGAACGGGGCCGAGGCCGACCCGGCCTACCGTGCCTTCATGCTGCATTCCGCCCCGCCCGACGCCCGCGCCGCGGAACGCCCCGGGCATTGGGTGGCGGAAGACACCTGGCCCAGCCCGCGCGTTTCCATGCAGGCCCTGCACCTTGGCGCCGATCAGGGGGGCTCTCTTCCGCCCCCGCGCCGTGCCCCATCCCATCGCCATGCCGGACCCATGGCGATCCCGATGGCAAATCCCCAAGGATATTTGGGAACACAAGGATATTTGGGAACAGATGAAGGGGAAGCGTTTTCGTTGGCTTGCTGCACGCCCCAGCATCTGGGGATGCGGGCGGGGGAATATTTCCCGATGGGGCTGAATGCCGAAATGCCGGGGGATCAGGCCGGCGATGACGCGCTGAGCCTGTGCTTTGACGGCGCGGTGCTGGAGGCGCCGCTTGACCTTTTGGGGGCGGCGCGGTTGCGCTTGCGGCTTTCCAGTGATCAGCCGCTGGCCTTTGTGGTGGCGCGGCTTTGTGATGTGGCGCCGGATGGATCATCGGTGCGCATCGCCCATGGCTTGCTGAACCTGTGCCACCGGGCCAGCCGGGCCGCCCCTGCGCCCATGGTGCCGGGCCAGGTGGAAGAGGTGGCGCTGGACCTTGACCAGATGGCCTATCGGCTGCTGCCGGGGCACCGGTTGCGGCTGGCCCTGTCGACGACCTATTGGCCCTTTGTCTGGCCGTCACCGGTTGCGGCCCGGCTGACGGTTTCGGGCGGGCGGCTGGAGTTGCCGGTGCATGGGGGGCAGGGCCAGGAATGGACGCCGCCGGAACCGGAGGCCGCACCGGCATGGAAGCACCGGGTGTTGCGCAAGGGCAGAAGCGCGCGGCGGATCGAGGAGGATCTGCTGCGCGGGACGACGGCACTGGTGGTGGAGGAGGACTCGGGCGATGTCGAGAACCTGACCCATGGTCTGTGCAGCGGCGAGACGATGTCGGAGCGTTGGGAAATAGACCCCGCCGATCCGCTTTCGGCCACGGCCACCCATGTCTGGGCACAGCGCCTGTCGCGCGGGGACTGGTCGATCAGGACGCAAAGCTGGGCCCGGATGACGGCCACGGCCACGCATCTGTGCATGGAGGCACGGCTGACCGCATGGGAAGGTGAGGCGATCGTCTTTGAACGGCACTATCGGGATGATGTGCCCCGCCGGTTTGTCTGAAAGTGGCGGGGCGGGACCAAAAAGCGTTGCCCGTGGCAGGATTCGCGGGTTATTGATTTGCTAATCAACAAAAACACCAAGAACGACAACAGGGAGACGAATGAATGACCGAACAACTGGATCGCTTCATCGCAGCGGCACGGGCCGGACGGATGAACCGTCGCGAATTCGTGGGGCGCACCACGGCCATGGGCCTGTCGCTTGGCCTTGCCTCGGCGCTGTTCACCAAGGCCGCGCATGCGCAACCCAAGAAGGGGGGCCTGCTGCGCGCCGGGATGCAGGGGGGCGAATCCACCAATTCGCTGGACCCGGCGCTGGCCGCCTCGGAAGTGCCCTTCATGATCAACATGACCTGGGGCGACATGCTGGTGGATGTCGGCCCCACGGGCGAGATCGAATACCGCATTGCCGAAGAGATCAGTTCGAACGCGGCCGCGGATGAATGGAAGTTCAAGATCCGGCAGGGTGTGGAATTCCACAACGGCAAGACCGTGACGGCCGAGGATGTGGTGGCCACGATGCGCCGCCACACCGATGAAAAGTCGCAGTCGGGCGCGCTGGGCATCGTGCAGGGCATCACCGAGATGTCGGCCGAAGGCGACATGGTGACGATGAAGCTGGCCTCGGGCAGTGCCGACTTCCCCTATCTGATGGCCGATTACCACCTGATCATCCAGCCCAATGGCGGCTTCGACAACCCGACCGAAGGCGTGGGCGCGGGCCCCTACAAGGTGGTGGTGCATGAACCGGGCGTTCGCCACGGGTTCGAGAAATTCGCCAACCACTGGAACCCCGATATCGGCCATGCCGATCAGGTTGAAATCCTTGTCATCAACGATGGCACGGCGCGGGCGGCGGCGCTTCAGTCGGGGCAGGTCCACATGATCAACCGCGTGGATCCGAAGATCGCCGACCTGCTGGCACGCGCCCCGGGCGTGAAGGTGAATGCGGTTGCCGGTCGCGGGCACTATGTCTTCATCATGCATGTGGACAAGCCGCCGTTTGACAACAACGACCTGCGGATGGCGCTGAAACTGGCGATCAACCGTCAGGAAATGGTGGACAAGATCCTTGGCGGCCTGGGGTCGCGCGGCAATGATTTCCCGATCAACGCCGCCTATCCGCTGTTCGACGATACCATCCCGCAGCGCGAATATGATGCCGCTGCCGCCGCCGAATACTACAAGAAATCCGGCCATGACGGTTCGCCCATCATCCTGCGCACGGCCGAGGGCGCCTTCCCCGGCGCGGTCGAGGCGGCACAGCTCTTCCAGCAATCGGCGCAGGCGGCCGGCATTCCGCTGGAAATCAAGCGCGAGCCGGATGATGGCTACTGGTCGAACGTCTGGAACGTGGAGCCGTTCTGCGCCAGCTACTGGGGCGGTCGCCCGGTGCAGGACCAGATGTATACCACCGCCTATCTGTCCACCGCCGACTGGAACGACACCAAGTTCAAGAACGCCAAGTTCGACGAGCTGCTGATCGCGGCGCGGGCCGAACTGGATCAGGCCAAGCGCAAGGGCATGTATTCCGAAATGGCCCATATCCTGCGCGATGAGGGCGGCCTGATCCTGCCGATGTTCAACGACTTCGTCGAAGGCGTCCGGGACGAGGTGGCCGGCTGGGAAGCCGACCCGAATGGCGAGCTGATGAACGGGCGCGCGCTTGCCCGCTGCTGGCTGGCATAAGGGCGCGCCGCAGTGCACCCGATCCTGACCCTGGTGGTCCAGCGCCTTGCGCTGGGCCTCCTCCTTCTTCTTGCTGTCTCGGCCGTGATCTTTCTGGGGGTCGAGGCACTTCCGGGCGATACGGCGCAGGCCATTCTGGGCCAGTCGGCCACGCCTCAGGCGCTGGCCAACCTGCGCGCGGAAATGGGCCTCGATCAGCCCCCGCTGACACGGTATTTCGCCTGGCTGGGCGGGATCATGACGGGCGATCTGGGCACATCGCTGACCAACAAGACCGATATCGCCACCGCCATCGGCCAAAGGCTGGGCAATACGCTTTTCCTTGCCTTCTGGGCGGCGCTGATCTCGGTTCCGCTGGCGATCCTGCTGGGGCTGATCGCGGCCCGTTACAACGGGCGCTGGCCCGACAAGCTGATCTCGGGCGTGACCCTTTCCACCATCAGCCTGCCCGAATTCGTGGTGGGCTATCTGGTGCTCTATTTCCTTGCCGTGAAATGGCAGCTTTTCCCCTCGGTCGCGATGGTCTTTCCGGGCATGGGGGTCTGGGAACGCCTGAGCGCGGTGGTGCTGCCGGTGATCGTGCTGGTTCTGGTGGTGCTGGCGCATATGATGCGGATGACCCGCGCGGCGATCCTGAACGTGATGCAGTCGGCCTATATCGAAACGGCGGAACTGAAAGGTCTGGGCCCGATGCGGGTCATCTGGAAACACGCCTTCCCCAATGCCATCGCCCCCGTCGTCAATGTCGTCATGCTGAACCTGGCCTATCTGGTGGTGGGCGTGGTGGTGGTCGAGGTGGTCTTCGTCTATCCCGGCATGGGCCAGTATCTGGTGGATCATGTGACCAAGCGTGACCTTCCGGTGGTGCAGGCCGTGGGCCTGATCTTCGCGGCGATCTACATCGGCCTCAACATCCTGGCCGATGTGATCTCCATCCTTGCCAACCCAAG
>JALQTL010000035.1 GCA_023260935.1 Paracoccaceae bacterium | reverse complement strand
CTTCGGCGTCTTTCTTTACCGCCGCCCCTATGACCAGTTGATGGCCTCTATCGCCTATCCGCGCCGCAAGGTCCGGCTGATGGGCTTTCTTCCGGGCGTCACCACCCCCGGCGGCATGACCCATCAGGCGATCGAGGATATCTCGGTCATGCGCACCATCCCGAACATGACCGTGCTGGAAGCCGGCGACGCGACCGAGGTGGAAAGCATCGTGGCCGAAGCCGATACCGTCGATGGCCCGGTCTACTGCCGCATTCTGCGGGGCGCCGTCCCGCGCCTGTTCGACACACCGCTGAAGATCGGCCAGATGCGGGTGCTGTCGGAAGGCGAAGACGTGCTGGTTGTCACCGCCGGCATCACCAGCGAAGAGGCGATCCGCGCCCGGGGCGCGCTGGCCCGGGCCGGGGTATCGGTCCGCCACCTGCACCTGAACACGCTGAAACCCTTTGATGCGGCGCAGATCGTGGATCATGCGGCATCGGTGCGCCATGGCGTCATCACGCTGGAAAACCACCTTGTCACCGGCGGCATCGGGTCCATGGTGGCCGAGGCGCTGGCCGAAGCCGGGCTGGCCCGCCGCCTGATCCGTCTGGGCTTGCAGGATACCTATGCCCACGGTGGTTCGCGCCCCTATCTGATGAAGCATTACGGCATGGATGCGCTGGCCCTTGTCCGCGCGACAGAGCGACTGACGGGTCAGATGACGAGCATTGATGAAAGCGCGCTGGAGACGGTGCGGATCGATGCGGTCCATTCCCTTGTCAAGGCAGAGGCGCTTTGATGGCCCGGTTCAGCGTCACCTATCGCATCCGGGCCACCAACCGGGCGGAAGCGCAGGCCCGCGCCGACGGGATCGCGCTGGAACAGACTGTCGAAATTCCGCGCGATGTGGTGCCCCCGGGCTATGTCGAGGATGAGATCCTTGGCCGCGTCGAAGAGATCGGTGCCCTTTCCGACGGCGTCTGGCAGGCGGTTGTCAGCTATTCGCCTGACAGCGCGGGGGATGAATTCACGCAGTTCCTGAACGTGGTCTTTGGCAATTCGTCCATCCAGCAGGGCATTCGCGTCACCGCCATCGACACGGGCCCCGACATGGCCGCGCGCCTGCCGGGGCCGCGCTTCGGCGTGGCGGGAATTCGTGCCCTGTGCGGGCGGGAAGCAGGGGGCATGATTTCACCCGTGCTGAAACCGATGGGACTGCCGCCCCGCTATTTCGCCGATCTGGCGGCAGGTTGCGTGCGCGGCGGGGCCGATATCGTGAAGGAAGATCACGGGCTTGCCGGCCAGCCCACGGCCCTGTTCCGGGCCCGGGTGGAAGCTGTCTGTCAGGCCATGGCAAAAGCCCGCGCCGAAACGGGGCGGAAGACGCTCTACTTCCCCAATATCTCGGGCCGACCGGAAGAGATCGAGGATAACCTGCGCTTTCTGAAAGCGGCCGGGGCCGATGGCGTTCTGGTCATGCCGGGGCTTTTCGGCTTTGGTCTGGTCCACCGCATTGCCCGCGACGCGGCGCTTGACCTGCCGGTGATGACCCACCCGTCCTTTCTGGGCCCCTATGTGCTTGCCGCCGATAACGGCATCGATCACGGGGTTCTTTTTGGCACGATCCAGCGGCTGGCGGGGTCTGACATCTCGGTCTTTCCCAATGTTGGCGGCAGGTTCGGTTTCAGCGCCGCCGAATGCGCCCAGATCGCGGCGGCCTGCCTTGCACCCAACGGCCCGGGCAAGCCCCTGCTGCCCAGCCCCGGCGGCGGGATGAGCGTTGCCCGCGCTGCCGAGATGCAAGCCATGTACGGGCAGGATGTTGTCTATCTCTTGGGCGGGAGCCTGTTGAAAGACCCGCCCCGGATCGACGAGGCCGTGGCCGCGATGCGCCGCGCGCTGGATGCATCGGCGGGGCTTGAAACCGGCAGCTAGCCGGGCGAACCTGCATGAAGCACGGGAGGGAACGATAATGGAATACCGCACGCTGGGAAGGTCGGGGCTGAAGGTTTCGGCCATTTCGATGGGTACCTTCACCTTTGGCGGGGTGGGCCCGTTTGGCCGTGTGGGCAACCAGGGGGTCGAAGACGCACGGCGCCTTGTGGACCTTTGCCTTGACCACGGGGTCAATACCTTCGATTGCGCCAACATGTATTCGATGGGCGTGGCGGAAGAAATCCTCGGCGAAGTGCTGGAGGGCCGCCGCGACCGGGTTCTTGTCACCTCGAAGGCGCGGATGCGGGTGGGCGAAGGCCCCAACGACGAAGGCGCAAGCCGCTGGCACCTGATCCGCGAATGCGAGAAAAGCCTGAAACGGCTGCGCACCGATCATATCGACATCTACTTCATCCACGAATGGGATGGCACCACCCCGGTGGAAGAAAAGATGGAAGCCCTGGACCGGCTGATTGCCGATGGCAAGATCCGCTATGCGGGCTGTTCCAACTATTCCGGCTGGCACATCATGAAATCACAGATGGCCGCCGAACAGGCACGCAAGGCCCGCTTCGTCACCCAGCAGATCCACTACACGATCGAAGCGCGCGAGGCGGAATACGAACTTCTGCCCGCCGGGATGGATCAGGGGCTGGGCACGATGGTCTGGTCGCCATTGGCCGGCGGGCTGCTGACGGGCAAGCACCGTCGGGGCCGCCCCGCCCCCGAAGGCAGCCGTCAGGCCGCCGGCTGGACCGAACCGCCGATCCGCGATCTGGACAGGCTGTGGAACATCGTGGAAGCGCTGGTCGAAGTGGGCGAGGCGCATGGCGTTTCGGCCGCGCAGGTTGCACTGGCCTGGCTTCTGACCCGGCCCACGGTTTCCAGCCTGATCGTTGGCGGGCGCAACGCCGAACAGTTCAACGACAGTCTGGCAGCGGTGAACCTGAAGCTTTCGGCAGAGGATCTGGCGAAACTGAACGAGGTGTCGAAGCCGCCGCTGATCTATCCCTATTGGCATCAGGGTCAGTTTGCGCGGGCGCGGTTTTCCGCGGCCGACTGGGTTCTGCACGAGGGCAACGAACCCCCGGCCTGGTAAGCGAAGGGCCGGGCCTGCGCCGTGCAGGCCCGGGCCCCCATTTTTTTCCGTGGCGTCGCGCCTTATCCGCGCCCCGTGATCGCGGCGGCGATGGCTGTCATTGCCAGCATCCCCGGATCATCCATGCCCACCGTCTTTTCGCCAAAGATGCGCGCCCGGCCCACCGTCGCGGGCTTGTCGCGCAGCGCAATCTGCGCCTCTGACGCGGCCCGCGCCACGGCGTCGGCCACGGCGGCCGGGTCAGACAAGCCCGCCGCCGCCTTTGCCATGGCATCAAGACTGTCCAGCACCGTCTTGCCACCCAGATCCGCCTTGCCACGCGCCTGCATTGCATCGCGGGCGGCGGCGATCAGGCCTGCAACCTCGTCCGGTTCAACGCCGGTGCGCCCCTTCAGGGCCTTTGCCATTGTCATCAGGCCCGTCGCCATAAGCGTGCCATAGGACGAACCAGAGGTGCGGGTGAAGGCCTGTGCACAGGCCAGAAGCGCTTGCCCCAGATCCTCGGGCAGGTTTGGACCGGCCTCTTGCATCGCCTTTGATCCACGCGACATGGTCACACCCAGATCACCGTCGCCAAGGGCGCCATCGGCCGTGTTCAGCGCATCGAAGTCACGCTCCATCGCAACGACAAGCCTGTCGATGGCAGCGCGAAGATCGGTGACGGTCAGGGTCATTTCACGCTCCAGAACGCGCAATCGCAGGGTGCCTTCAAAAAGCCTTCCAGCTCGTCATCCAGTTTGCACAGCGTGAAGGACACACCCGCCATTTCCATGCTGGTGGCATAGCGGCCCACAAGCGGCATGACGATTGCAACGCCCGCGGCTTCCAGCCGCCGCTTGACCACGCGGTAGAGGATGTAAAGCTCTTCCGGCGGGGTGGCGCCAAGGCTGTTGACCATGATCGAGGCACGGTCGCCGGCCTTCAGGGGCATGTCGGCCAGCAGGCGGTCCATCATCTCTTCGGCAATCTCGTCGGCGGTCTTGAGCTTGTCACGCCAGACGCCCGGCTCGCCATGGATGCCCATCCCCATTTCCATCTCATCCTCGGCGATGTGGAAGGTGGGCTTGCCCGCCTGCGGCACGGTGCAGGATGACAGCGCCGCGCCGACAGACCGGCAGGCATCGGCCGCCTTCTGCGCCACGCGGGTGACCGCATCCAGATCATGACCTGCCTCGGCGGCGGCTCCGGCGATCTTGAAGGCATAGACCATGCCAGCCACGCCGCGCCGCTTGGCGGCTTCGGCAGGGGGCGCGCTGGCCACGTCATCGGCCAGAACAACGGTGCTGCAGCGGATATCGTCAAATTCGACAAGGTCGCCCGCCATGTCGAAATTCATGATGTCGCCGCCGTAATTGCCGTAAAGCCGCAGTACACCCGCCCCCTGATCGGCCGCGCGGATCGCATCGGCCATCTGTTCGGCCGAAGGGCTGGC
>JALQTL010000445.1 GCA_023260935.1 Paracoccaceae bacterium | reverse complement strand
GCCGATCTCGGGCGTCGAATCGTTCTGCACCACCGCCACCGGGCCAAGGCCTTCGGGCAGGGTAAAGGTGGCCCTTGCCAGACGGGCGGCGATGTCATCGGCGCTTTCGCGGCCCCGCGCTGCCAAACGGGCGGCAAGCACTGCATCGGGTGCGGTGATCACGATCACCCCCAGGCCCGGAAACACCTGCCGCGCCAAGGGCAGCGCCGCGCGCGAGCCGTTGAACAGGATGGTACCCGGATGGCCCCTGACCTGATCGGCGGGAATGCCATCGCGCAGGCCATGGGCCTGCCAGTCCAGCGCGAAGGCGCCTTCGGCCTTGCGGCGGGCGAATTCCGCCTCGGTCACGCCTTCGAAATCCTCGCCCCCCGCGGCTTCGGGCCGGGTGATGACACGGCGCACCAGCGCCAGATCAGGGCGCAAGGCCAGTGCCCCAGCAATCAGCGTATCCTTGCCCGCGCCCGAAGGCCCGACGATGGCAAAGATGCGCGGGGCATCGCCGGCGGTGGCGGGTGTCATGCGGCGGCCTTTGGGGTGAAGGCGGTCACATCCACCAACCTGTCGCAGACGCGGGCGCGGGCGCCTTCGTCGTGAAAGATGCCCACAATGGCCGCGCCGCGGGCCTTCGCTTCTTCGATCAGCGCCAGCACAACCTCGCGGTTCACGGCATCAAGGCTGGCGGTGGGTTCATCCAGCAGAAGGGCAGGATAGGCATGGGCAAAGCCCCGGGCGATATTCACACGCTGCTGTTCGCCACCCGAAAAGGTGGTGGGCGACAGCGACCACAGGCGTTCAGGGATATTCAGCCGCGCCAAGAGGCCGGCAGCCCGCTCGCGGGCCCGCTCCGCCGGATGGCCCAGTTGCAGCAAGGGCTCGGCAACCACCTCCAGCGTGGGCACCCGCGGCACGACGCGCAGGAACTGGCTGACATAGCCCAGCGTTTCGCGGCGCAGCCGGATGATCTGGCGCGGCGCGGCTTGCGTCACATCCAGCCCGTCCACATGGATGTGCCCCCCGGCGGCAAGGTAATTGCCGTAGATCATCCGCATCAGCGTGGATTTACCGGACCCGGACTGCCCCACCAGCCCCACGCATTCGCCGGACGCCACCGCCAGTTCTGCCCCCGACATCACCGGGATAACTGCGCCCCCCTGATTGTGCATGGCAAAGCTTTTCGACAGGTTTTCAACACGGATCATGGGCTTACACCTGCAAGACGGATGAGACGAGAAGTTGGGTATAGGCATGCTGCGGATCGTCCAGCACCTGATCGGTCAGGCCCTGCTCCACCACCCGGCCCTGTCGCATCACCATCAGCCGGTCGGCCAGCAGGCGCACCACCGCCAGATCATGCGTCACGATGATGACCGACAGGCCCAGATCGCGCACCAGACCGCGCAAGAGGTCCAGAAGCCGGGCCTGCACCGAGACATCAAGGCCCCCGGTCGGTTCATCCATGAACACCAGCCGCGGCCCCGTCACCAGATTGCGCGCGATCTGAAGGCGCTGCTGCATGCCACCCGAAAAGGCGCTGGGGCGGTCATCGATCCGGTCGGCCGGAATCTCCACCCGGCCCAGCCAGTCGGTCGCCTTTTCGCGGATCCCGCCATAGTGGCGCGCGCCCACGGCCATCAGCCGCTCGCCCACATTGCCGCCAGCGGAAACGCCCATCCGCAGCCCGTCGCGCGGGTTCTGGTGCACATAGGCCCATTCGGTGCGCGAAAGCCGCCGGCGTTCGGTTTCCGCCATCGCCAGCACATCCTGCCCGTCATAGATCACCTGTCCCTGATCGGCGGCCAGATGCCCGGCAAGACAGGACAGCAACGTGGACTTGCCAGACCCGCTTTCCCCGACGATGCCCAGCACCTCGCCAGGGTGCAGGTCAAAAGAAACATCGGCACAGCCGATCCGCCGGCCATAATTCTTGGTCAGCCCCGTAACCTTCAAAAGCGGCTGGTCGGTGGCCGTCAGGCGTTGAATCAGCGTCATGCCAGTTCCTCCGTCGCCGGTTCGGGCGAAGCCCAAAGACGGCCCTTCATTCCCTGCGCCCGCCGTCCGGCGCAGAAATCTGTATCGGAACAGACGAACATCCGGCTGCCCGCATCATCGGTAATCACCTCATCCAGATAGCTTTCCTGCGCGCCGCACAGATCGCAGTCATGCGGAGCCTTCGAGGCGGAAAAGGGGTGATCCTCGAAATCGAGGCTGACAACATGGGTATAGGGCGGCAGGGCATAGATACGCTGCTCGCGCCCGGCGCCGAACAACTGGATCGCGGGGCTGTCCGACAGTTTGGGGTTGTCGAACTTCGGGATGGGCGAGGGATCCATCACATAGCGGCCTTCCACCTTCACCGGATAGGCATAGCTGGTGGCAATCTCGCCATGGCGGGCGATGTCTTCGTAAAGCTTCACATGCATCAGGCCGTATTCTTCCAGCTCGTGCATCTTGCGCGTTTCCGTCTCACGCGGTTCCAGAAAGCGCAGGGGTTCAGGGATCGGCACCTGATAGACAAGGATCTGGCCTTCGGTCAGCGGGGTCTCGGGAATCCGGTGGCGGGTCTGGATCAGGCTGGCGTCAGCCGTCGCCTCGGTCACGTCTACCCCGGCGGTGCGCTGAAAGAACTTGCGGATGCTGACCGCGTTTGTGGTGTCATCGGCACCCTGATCGATGACCTTCAGCCGATCTTCCGGCACAAGGCAGGCCGCCGTCACCTGCACCCCCCCCGTGCCCCAACCGTAAGGCATGGGCATTTCGCGACTGGCAAAGGGCACCTGATAACCGGGCACGGCAATGCCCTTCAGAATGGCGCGGCGGATCATCCGCTTGGTCTGTTCGTCCAGATAGGCGAAGTTGTAGGCTTGATCTGTCACAGGATTCCCCGCGCGGTCAGCGCGGCCTCCAGAGCATCGGGGGTGGTGAAATGAACCGCGTCCATGCCAAAGGCGCGTGCCCCGGCCACGTTCTTTTCGCTGTCGTCGATGAAAAGGCAGTCTTGCGGGGCAAGTCCGGCGCGATGGCACAGCAGATCAAAGATGCCCGGTTCAGGTTTCAACATCCGGTCCTGCCCCGATACGACCGTCACGCCGAAGGACGTGCCCAGCCGCGGATGGGTGGCCACGCCTATGGGCCAGGTTTCCGCCGACCAGTTGGTGATGGCGTGAATCTGCTGGCCGGCGCCGCGCAACCGGTCCATCAGCGCCCAGGTGCCCTCGATCGTCCGGGCCACCGTGGCGGCGTAGCGGTCCACATAGCGCGACAGCAGCGCGGCATCGGCGGGGTCGGGCAGAAGGGCGGCCAGATCGGCAAAGCTTTCGCCCGCATCGGCCCGCAGGTTCAGCGCATAAAAATCAATGCGCTCGAAGAAGGCATCCACTGCCGCGCGGCTGCCCAGATCCGCCACAAAGGCCATGTGCGGATCCCAATGGATCAATACATTGCCGATGTCGAAGACGATGGCCTTCGTTTCGGGTGTCATTCTGCCGCCTCCTGCTGTGTGGCGGCACCCGCTTCGGCGCGCAGGCGGCGGACCAGTTCCAGCTCGGCCTGAAAATCGACGTAATGGGGCAGCTTGATATGTTCCAGAAACCCGGTCGCCTGAATGTTGTCGCAGTGCATCAGGACGAATTCCTCATCCTGCGCCGGGGCGCCGATATTGTCTTCGCCCAGTTCCTGCCAGCGCAAGGAACGGTCTACCAGACTCATCGCGATTGCCTTGCGTTCGGTCTGTCCAAAGACAAGGCCATAGCCGCGGGTGAATTGCGGCGGCTCTGTCTTGCTACCTTTGAACTGGTTGACGGTTTCGCATTCCGTAAGCTCGATCTCTCCGATCTCGACCGCAAAGCCCAGTTCGGGGATATCCACCTCGACGGCCACGCTGCCGATGCGCAATTCGCCCACGAAAGCATGTGTCCGGCCATAGCCCCGCTGGGTGGAATAGGCCATCGAAAGGACAAAGCCTTCGTCACCCCGGGTGATGGCCTGCAAGCGCAGGGCGCGAGTTGCGGGCAGTTCCATCGGCTCTCGCGTCAGATCGGGGGGCGGCGCGTCACTGGGCGGCGCCCCTGTCGTAGTCAAGTTGCTTGAGGGCACACAAGGGCGCGGTGTCGTGCTGGCGGAGACTGCCAAAGCTGCCGAGTCGGTGATAGATGCGTTCAAGGAGTTGGGCGCAGACTTTTTGGTACAAGAATTCATCAAAGAAGCAGGTGGATCTGACGTCAGATGCTTTGTCATCGGAAATAAGGTCGTGGCGGCAATGGAGAGGACATCCGCTGCGGGCGAATTCCGCTCCAATCTGCATCGCGGCGGCAGTGCCC
>JALQTL010000331.1 GCA_023260935.1 Paracoccaceae bacterium | reverse complement strand
GACTGGATCGCGCGCCATGCCATACGCGGGCTCATCCACTCCGGCTTGGCCGCGCGGGGCCTGACGGCCCGGCCTTTCGGCAGTGCCGCAGAAGCCACGGCAGGCGCGGATGTGATCGTGACCACAACCCCCGCTACCCAGCCCATCCTGCATGAGGCCGCCCCCGGCCAGCACATTACCGCCATGGGGTCGGACGCCGAGCACAAGAACGAGATCGCCCCCGCCCTGCTGGCACGCGTGAGCTATATCGCCGACCGGCTGTCGCAGACCCGCGTTCTGGGCGAATTGCATCATGCCATCGCCGCCGGGCAGATCGCGGCGGATGCCGTCTTTGCCGAACTGGGTCAGGTCATCGCAGGGCTTGCCCCCGGCCGCACCGATCCAAAGCAGATCACCTGCGCCGACCTGACCGGAACCGGCATTCAGGATACCGCCATCGCCGCCCTTGCCGTGACCCGCGCCCGAACCGCCGGCGCCGGCACGACCATCCCCGTCTGAGATCAACCCGCTGAGGCCACGCCGCCCGAAGGAGGACCACCCCATGCCCGATGTAGATTTGCGCTTCACCCGCGCGGAATTCGCGGCGCGACTTGAAAAGACACGCAGCGCGATGACCGCGAAGGGTGTCGATCTTCTGATCGTGACAGACCCGTCGAACATGAACTGGCTGACCGGCTATGACGGCTGGTCGTTCTATGTCCATCAATGCGTGATCGTGCCCCCGGCGGGAGAGCCGATCTGGTTCGGCCGCGGGCAGGATGCGAACGGCGCAAAGCTGACGGCCTACCTGCGCGAAGAGAACATTATCGGCTATGCCGACCACTATGTTCAATCCACCGAACGTCACCCGATGGATTACCTTTCCGCCGTCCTGACCGACAAGGGCTGGGGCAGCCTGCGGATCGGGGTAGAGATGGACAATTACTATTTCTCGGCAGCCGCTTACGGCGCATTGCTAAAGCAGATGCCGAATGCCCGCTTCACCGATTGCACGGCGCTGGTGAACTGGCAGCGCGCGGTCAAGTCGCCGCAGGAAATCGAATACATGCGCAAGGCCGGCCGCATTGTCGAAAAGATGCACCAGCGGATTCTGGACAAGGTTCAGGTCGGCATGCGCAAATGCGATCTGGTTGCGGAAATCTATGATGCCGGCATCCGCGGGGATGGCGATTTCGGGGGCGACTATCCGGCGATCGTGCCGCTTCTGCCTTCGGGACGCGATGCCAGCGCACCGCACCTGACCTGGGACGACAAGCCGATGCAATCGGGCATGGGCACCTTCTTTGAAATCGCGGGCTGCTATCACCGCTATCATTGTCCGCTGTCGCGCACCGTCTTCCTCGGCAAGCCCACGCAAGCCTTCCTTGACGCCGAAAAGGCCACGCTGGAAGGGATGGAGGCCGGCCTTGCCGCCGCCAAACCGGGCAATACCTGCGAAGACATCGCACGCGGGTTCTTTGACGTGCTGGCCAAGTCCGGCATCATCAAGGACAACCGCACCGGCTATCCCATCGGGGTCAGCTATCCGCCGGACTGGGGCGAACGCACCATGTCGCTGCGCCCGGGGGACAAGACCGAATTGAAGCCCGGCATGACCTTTCACTTCATGACCGGCCTATGGCTCGAAGACATGGGGCTGGAGATCACGGAAAGCATCCTGATCACCGAAACCGGGGTCGAATGCCTTTCCAATGTGCCGCGCAAGCTTTTTGTGAAGGACTGACCCAGATGACCGCCAACCTGCGACCGTCGCCGATTTCGGCGACGGTGGATTTCGACGCCGACGGGGTACAGCACGGCTTTCTGCGCCTGCCGTTCTCGCGCGATGATGCGGCATGGGGTTCGGTGATGATCCCGGTGACGGTGGTGCGCAACGGCAAGGGACCGACCGCCCTTTTGACCGGGGCAAACCATGGCGACGAATACGAAGGCCCGATTGCCCTGTTCGAACTGGCCCGCAGCCTGCGGGCAGATCAGGTAACGGGTCGCGTCATCATCGTTCCCGCGATGAACCAGCCTGCCTTTGCCGCAGGCACCCGCACCTCGCCAATCGACCGGGGCAACATGAACCGCAGTTTCCCCGGCCGCCCCGACGGGACGGTCACCGAAAAGATTGCCGATTACTTCCAGCGCGTGCTGCTGCCGATGGCCGATGTGGTGCTGGATTTCCATTCGGGCGGCAAGACGCTGGACTTCCTGCCCTTCTGTGCCGCGCATATCCTGCCCGACAAGATGCAAGAGGCCCGCGCCTTCGATCTGGTCCGGGCCTTCGGTGCACCCTTCAGCGTCAAGATGCTGGAGATCGACGCCGTCGGCATGTATGACACGGCCGCCGAAGAAATGGGCAAGGTCTTCGTCACCACGGAACTGGGCGGCGGCGGCACCGCAAGCGCCCGCACCGCCGATATCGCGCTGCAAGGCTGCCGCAACCTGCTGATGGCGGCAGGGATCCTTGCCGGCATGCCGCAAGCCCGGCCGACGCAATGGCTGGACATGCCCGACGGGGATTGCTTCACCTTTTCGCAGGATGCCGGGCTGATCCGCTTTTGCGCCGATCTGGGCGACAAAGTGGAAAAGGGGCAGGTCATCGCCATGATCTATCCCACCGGCCGCAGCGGGCTTGACCCTGTCGAACTGACGGTGCAGCGGACGGGCATCTTCACCGCGCGCCATTTCCCCGGTCTGGTCAAGCCCGGCGATTGTGTTGCCGTCATCGCCGAGGAAATCGCCGGCTGACACCTGCCCAAACGGCGGCGGGGGGCTTTGCAACACCTGCCGCCCCCTGCCATCCCCCCGCCCCGGCCCTGCCCGGGCGGGGCCAAGTCGCTGGCATTCATCCGGCCCGAAGCGTATGGAAAAGGGGAACCCCGCTTTTCACCCCACCGTCCCCTGCCGCCTGGCCCCAGATGAAACCAACCGAGATTGACGCGGCCGACATCCGTATCCTTTGCGCGCTGCAAGACCATGGGCCGCTCAGCAAGACACGGCTGGCCGAATTGGTCGGGCTTTCGGCCACGCCCTGCCGGGAACGTCTGACCCGGCTGAAGAAGGCCGGCCTGATCCGCGGGTATCATGCCGACCTTGCACTGTCGCGCATCGTGGGCTTTGCCAAGGTCGTGGTCACCGTTTCCTTGAAAAGCCACCGGAAAAGCGATTTCGAGCGGTTCGAACGACATATCCTGAACTGCCCCGAAGTGACGGGCTGCATCTCGACCGGCGGCGGAATGGATTATGTGCTGACGGTCATCACCCCCAGCCTGCCCGCCTTTCAGACGCTGATGGAGGCGATGCTGGATGCGGAACTGGGGATCGACCGCTACCTGACCTATATCGTCACGCGAGAAATCAAATCGACCCTCCCCGATCTGGCGCGCCTTGCCGCCGCCGAAGGCAGCAGGCCCGAAAAGGGCTGACGCGGGGCGCAGTCCGATCCGTCTGACACCGGGGCGAACTTTGGTCCGGACAGACTGCCCAAGGCCTGAAGTTTGGCCCGATCAGAAGGCCGGATCTGCCTAAATCTGACGCCATATCGTCACCGTTGCGTGGTCCGTGGCGGACCCGCCAGCAAGGGCAGAAAACATGGCACAGGCAGAAGCTTTCGGCTTTGGAACGCAGATCCGCAAATCCCCCTATTTCGAAGCGACCGTCCGCTGGGGAGCGACGGGTTTCTCGGTCTATAACCACATGTATATCCCGCGCGATTTCGGCGATCCGGTGCAGAATTTCTGGAACCTGATCAATGATGCCATCCTGTGCGATGTGGCGGTGGAACGTCAGGTGGAAATCACCGGCCTGGATGCCGCGCGCTTCGTGCAGATGCTGACCCCGCGCGATCTGTCAAAGCTGGCGGTCGGGCAATGCAAGTATGTGCTGATCACAAATGCCGAAGGCGGCATTCTGAACGACCCGATCCTGTTGCGGCTGGCGGAAAATCATTTCTGGCTGTCGCTGGCCGACAGTGACATCCTTCTGTGGGCGCAGGG
This sequence comes from Paracoccaceae bacterium, assembly GCA_023260935.1. GTDB lineage: Bacteria > Pseudomonadota > Alphaproteobacteria > Rhodobacterales > Rhodobacteraceae > Pseudotabrizicola. The sequence goes on along the minus strand of JALQTL010000331.1, from coordinate 11,293 downwards.
CGTGGCCGTGCATTCGGGGATGGAGGTGACGATCCGCGAACCCGATGTCTCGCCCCTGCAACTTCAGGGTCCGAAATCGGGCGAGGTGATGCGCGCACTCTTTGGCGACAGCATCATGGATCTGCGATATTACTGGCTGCGCCGCGTGGAACTGGATGGCATCCCGCTGATCGTATCGCGCACCGGCTGGTCCAGCGAACTGGGATACGAGCTTTACCTTCAGGACTCGGCACATGGTGATGCGCTGTGGGAAAAGATCATGGCTGTCGGGCAACCGCTCGGCCTGAAGCCGGGCCATACCTCTTCGATCCGGCGGATCGAAGGGGGCATGCTGTCCTATCACGCCGATGCCGATATCACGACCAACCCCTATGAGCTGGGGCTGGACCGGTTGGTGAACCTTGATATCGAAGCCGATTTCATCGGCAAGGCCGCGCTGAAGCGCATCCGCGACACCGGCGTCAGCCGCCGGCAGGTGGGACTGCTGATCGATGGCGCGCCCCTGAAGGGCCCGAACACAACCTTTTGGCCGATCACCCGGGAAGGGGCGACCATCGGCAAGGTGACATCGGCCATCTACTCGCCCCGGCTGAAGCAGAACATTGCGCTTGCCATGGTTACCGTGGATCACGCCGTGATCGGCACGGAGGTCGAGGTGGCCACGGCCCATGGCCCGGTCCGCGCAACCATCGTGGATCGTCCGTTCTATGACCCGAAAAAGACGCTCGCCGCCGCCTGACGCCCGGCCCGCTTGCCACGAAATGGCCCGCGCCATAAGGGCCGCGGCTTGCCTTTTCCCCGCACGCCCGCCAACAGCCTGGGCGTGCACCTTCCTTGACCGTTACCGGGTGCCCCATGACCGACGATGCGATCCTGCTTCAGAATCTGGATGATCAGGGCATCCTGCGCCTGACCCTGAACGACGCCCGCCGCCGCAATGCCTTGTCCGAGGCGATGCTGAACCGGCTGTCTGCCGCCGTGACCGATGCGGGCCGCAACCCTTCGGTGCGGGTGGTTGTGCTGGCGGCAGAAGGCCCGGCCTTCTGTGCCGGTCATGACCTGAAGGAACTGACCGCCGCGCGCGCCGCCCTCGATGGCGGCCGCGCCTTTTTCGCCCGGATCATGGCGCTGTGTTCCAGCGTCATGCAATCCATCGTCACCTGCCCCAAGCCGTTGATTGCCGAGGTAGCGGGCGTCGCCACCGCGGCGGGCTGCCAGCTTGTCGCCAGCTGCGATCTGGCCCTTGCCGCCGAAGGCGCCAGTTTCAGCACCCCCGGCGTGCATATCGGGCTGTTCTGTTCTACGCCGATGGTGGCCCTTTCACGGAACCTTTCCAACAAGCACGCAATGGAAATGCTGCTGACGGGTGACCTGATCCCCGCCCCGCGCGCAGCCGAGATGGGGCTGGTCAACCGTGTCCTGCCCGCCGAAGCGTTGACCGCCGAGGTGATGGCCCTTGCCGGCAGGATCGCCGCCAAATCATCCCGCACATTGGCCGTCGGAAAGCGGGCCTTTTACGAACAACGCGAAATGCCACTGGCACAGGCCTATGCCCACGCCTCGGCGGTGATGGTGGAAAACATGCTGGCCCCTGATGCACGGGAAGGCATCGGCGCCTTTATCGAAAAGCGCGCGCCCCGCTGGCAAGATACCTGAACCCCTCCGTTGCCGGGCCATGGAACCGAACCACTTTGAATTGGCCCGATTCGACCGCCAAGCGCGCAGGGCCAGCATGAGGCGCCGTTTCCGACCTGCCCATTTAATACTCAAATATGCGCGTTTACTGGAATTTTCCTACAGATAGCCACAAGTGAATATATTTTTGTTGCCTCCTGCCCAAAGTCGCCTAGCTTGTACCAATGTGAATTGGATCGGGCATTGGCACGATGGTGGACCGGGATCAGGACAATTCGACCCTTGCGCTGGACCGCATCCGCGGCCTGCTGCGCGGCATACCGGCCACAGGTGACGGGCGCTTGCCACCCGAACGCAGCCTGGCCGAAACACTGGGCATCAGCCGCCGCTCTGTGCGCCGCGCGCTTGAGGTGCTTGAGGCTGAAGGGCTGGTCTGGCGGCGCCAGGGATCGGGCACCTTTGCCGGCCCCCGCCCGGAAGACCTTGCCTCGGCCCCCGCCGATGGTCTGGCCGCCAGCTTTACCGAGGTTATGGAGGTGCGCCTGCGGGTCGAGCCGCAACTGGCGCAGCTTGCCGCCCTGCGTGCCCGCCCCGAAGCGGTACAGCGCATGCGCGACATCATCGCCCGGCTGGACGCGACCGATGATGCCGACGGGCGCGAATTGTGGGACAGCGCCCTGCACCGTGAAATCGCGCGCAGCACTGAAAACCGGTTCTTCCTGACGATCTTCGACGCCATCGACAGGTCGCGCCATGATGACAGCTGGCGCGCGATCCGTGAACGCGCCCGGAGCCGGGGAAACATCGCGCTCTATCAAGGCCAGCACCGGGCCATCGTCGATGCCATAGCCGAACATGATCCCGTGCGTGCAGGTGCGGCCATGCGTGACCATATCATGACCCTGAACGACAGCCTGCTGCGGCTGACATCGCTGGAGGCGTTGGGCGATGTCCACTGATCCCATTCTTGATGTGCGCGGCCTTTCCATCCGGTTCCGCGGCCAGCCGGTGGACCTGATCGATGACGTCAGCTTTGCAATTCGTCCGGGGCGCACGCTGTGCATCGTGGGGGAATCGGGCTGCGGAAAATCGGTGACCTCGCTGGCGGTGATGGGGCTTTTGCCGCCCCGGTCTGCCACCGTTTCCGCCGGATCGGTGATGTTCCGGGGCCGCGATCTGCTGACCCTGCCGCGCGACCAGATCGAGGATCTGCGCGGCAACCGCATGGCGATGATCTTTCAGGAACCGATGACCAGCCTGAACCCCGCCTTCACCGTGGGCGATCAGGTGGCCGAAGCAGTGCGCCGCCACCGGGACTGCACCCCGGCCGAAGCGCGTGACCGCGCCCTGCAAATGTTCCGCAAGGTGCGGATGCCTGCGGCTGAAAAGCGGCTGGACGATTATCCCCACCAGCTTTCGGGCGGCATGCGTCAGCGGGTGATGATCGCCATGGCGCTGGCAAATGACCCGGCCCTTCTGATCGCCGATGAGCCCACCACCGCACTGGACGTGACGATCCAGGCCCAGATCCTTGATCTGATGAGAGAATTGCAGGAAGACACCGGCGCTGCCCTGCTGATGATTACCCATGATCTTGGTGTGGTGGCCGAAATCGCCGATGACGTGGCGGTGATGTATGCCGGCCGGATCGTCGAACAGGGGCCGGTGGACCGTATCTTCAATGAACCCCAGCACCCCTATACGCTGGGTCTGATGGGGTCGATGCCGGCCCTTGCGGGGCGGCAGGGGCGGCTGCTGACGATCCCCGGATCGGTACCGCTGCCCGATGCAATGCCCGCGGGATGCCGTTTTTCAACCCGCTGCCCCTTTGTGACCGATGCCTGCCGGTCGCAGCGCCCCGCCCTGACGGCCGATGCGCATGGCCATGCCCATGCCTGCCTGCGCGCGCCTCTGGAAGATCACATCGCGGGGGCCGCATGACCGACATCATCCTTGAAACCCGCAACCTGCACCGCCGCTTTACCTCGGGCGGGGGGCTTTTGTCGCGCCGCACGGTGATCCATGCGGTCAATGGGGTGAACCTTCAGGTGCGGCGGGGCGAAACGCTGGCCATCGTGGGGGAATCCGGTTGCGGCAAGTCTACCCTTGCGCGGCTGCTTTTGCGCCTGATCGAAGCCAGCGAAGGCCAGGTGATCTATGACGGCCGCGATCTGACCGCGCTGCCGGGGCCGCAGATGCGCGCCCTGCGCGCCGAGATGCAGTTCATCTTTCAGGATCCGTTCTCGTCGCTGAACCCGCGGATGACGGTTGAAACGATCGTGGGCGAGCCCTTGCTGGTCCATGATCGCCTGACAGATGCCCAGCGTCGGGCAAAGGTAGGGGATCTGCTGGCCCGCGTGGGGCTGCGGCCCGAACATGCCGACAGGTTCCCGCATGAATTTTCGGGCGGCCAACGCCAGCGCATTTCCATTGCCCGCGCGCTTGCCACTTCGCCGCGTCTGCTGATCGGGGATGAACCGGTTTCGGCGCTGGACGTTTCGGTTCAGGCGCAAATCGTGAACCTGCTGGAGGATCTGAAGGCAGATCTGGGCCTGACGCTGATCGTCATCGCACATGATCTTGCCGTGATCCGCCACATGGCCGACCGTGTAGCGGTGATGTATCTGGGCGAGGTGGTTGAACTGGCCCCGACCGAGGCGCTGTTCACCACGCCACGCCATCCTTATGCGCAGGCTCTGCTTTCGGCCATTCCGGTGCCCGTGCCGGGCGCGGGCGCGGAGCGGCAGGTGCTGGGGGGTGACCTGCCCTCGCCCGCAAATCCGCCGCCGGGGTGCCGCTTCCATACGCGCTGCCCCTTTGCAACCGACCGGTGCCGCACCGAACGCCCGGCCCTGGCCGACGTGGCCCTCGGCGCCCGGAACGGCCATCAGGTCGCTTGCCACCATCATGCCAGCATCCCCACGCCTGCCCTGCCCACGGCACGCGCGGGTTCCCGAAGTCCCGCGTCGGAACGGCGTTTCGCCCTTTGGCGCGCGGCCACCAACACCACGACCAACAAGGAGAGCACCCATGACCACCCGTAAGTTGATCGCCGCGCTGCTTGCGTCGGCGGCGATGGCGACGGCCGCGCAGGCCGCCGACCTTCGCATTGGCCTTCAGGAAGACCCCGATGCGCTGGATACCGCGCAGGCCCGCACCTTTGTCGGGCGCATCGTGTTTGAATCGCTGTGCGACAAGCTGGTGAACATCGCCCCCGACCAAAGCTTCACCCCCGAACTGGCAACCTCTTGGGCATGGTCGGATGACGGGATGAAGCTGGTGATGCAGCTGCGCACCGACGCCACCTTCCACGATGGCACCCCGTTCGATGCCGCCGCAGTGGTGGCCAACATCGAAAGGTCAAAGACCCTGCCGGAATCCCGGCGGAAGTCGGAACTGGCATCGGTTGAATCCGTTGCGGCGACCGGCACGCATGAAGTGACCTTCACCCTGTCGAAGCCCGACGCCACGCTGATTGCGCAACTTTCAGACCGCGCAGGCATGATGGTTTCGCCCACCGCTGCCGCGGAAAAGGGGCTGGAACTGGCCAATTCGCCGGTCTGCTCGGGCCCCTACAAGTTCGTGGAACGGATCGCTCAGGACCGGATCGTGCTGGAGAAGTTCGCCGAGCATTATAACGCCGACAACTACCACTTCGACCGGCTTATCTTCCTGCCGATCCCCGATACGACCGTGCGTCTGGCAAACCTGCGGTCGGGCGATCTGGACATGCTGGAACGTCTGGCGCCATCCGATGTGGCAGGCGTCAAGGCCGACAGTGCGCTGAAATTCGAAAGCGCGGTCAGCCAGGGCTATCAGGGCATCACCGTGAACGTGAACAACGGCCCACGGTCGGAAACACCCTTTGGCAAGGACAAGCGCGTACGTCAGGCGCTGTCGCTGGCCATCGACCGCGAGGTGGTGAACCAGGTGGTCTTCGAAGGCGTTTATGCCCCCGGGAACCAGCCCTTCCCGCCGACCTCGCCCTGGTATGATGCCACCAACCCCGTGCCCGCACGCGATGTGGAAAAGGCCAAGGCCCTGCTGGCCGAAGCGGGCGTCGATCGCATCTCGATCGAGATGCAGGCCGCCAACAACCCGGTGCAGTTGCAACTGATGCAGGTGATCCAGTCGATGGTGGCCGAGGCGGGGATCGACATCTCGATCCAGGCAACCGAATTCGCCTCGATGCTGGAACAGCAGACGCAGGGCAACTATCAAAGCACCCAGGTTGGCTGGTCGGGCCGCACGGACCCCGATGGCAACATCCATTCCTTTGTCACCTGCGGCGGTGGCCTGAACGATTCAAAGTTCTGTAGCGAAACGGTGGATACCCTGCTGAACGAGGCCCGCACCTCGACCGATCCGGCCGTGCGCAAGGCAAAGTATGATGAAGCCGGCAAGATCCTGTCGGACGAACTGCCGATCATCTACCTGTATCACCAGACCTGGCTCTGGGCGATGTCGAACAAGATCGACGGCTTCACGCCCTATCCGGACGGGATGATCCGTCTGGCCGGTGTCAAGAAGGCCGAATGACGGCCCGCTGGCCTTGCCCCCCCTTGGGTGCAGGGCCAAACTGACTGCCGCGCGCCCCCACCGGGCGCGCGGGCCTGTCCCCCCTTTCCTGAACCCCGTAAAGGCCGATGACCCGTTTCATCCTGCACCGTATCCTGATCTCGATCCCGACGCTGATCCTGGTGTCGATGTTCGTCTTCGGGCTGCAAAAGCTGCTGCCGGGCGATCCGGTGCTGGCCATGGCCGGCGAAGAGCGCGACCCGGCCGTGATCGAACTGCTGCGCGAGAAATACCGTCTGAACGATCCGATCCCGATGCAATATCTGTACTGGGTCGGCGGGGTTCTTCAGGGCGATCTGGGCACCTCGCTGCGCACGGGCGAACCCGTGCTGAACCTGATTGCACAGAAACTGCCGGTGACGATCCAGCTTGCCATCATGTCGATGATCTTTGCCTTCCTGATCGGGGTGCCCGCGGGCATCCTGTCGTCAGTGCGCAAGGGCACATGGGTTGATTACATCGCCAATGTGGTGGCGCTTTCGGGCCTGTCGATCCCGAACTTCTGGCTGGGGATCATGATGATCCTGTTGGTGTCGGTCAATCTGGGGTGGCTGCCGGCCTCGGGCTATGAAAGCCCTTGGGTGGACCCGTGGAGATCGTTCCAGACCATGCTGATGCCGGCCTTCGTTCTGGGCACCGGGCTGGCGGCGGCGCTGATGCGGCATACGCGATCATCGATGCTGGGGGTGCTGCAATCGGATTATGTGCGCACGGCCCGGGCCAAGGGGCTGGCGGAACGCAAGGTCATCCTGAAACACGCCTTTCGCAACGCGGTCTTGCCCATTGTCACCCTTTCCGCGCTACTGTTCGGCGAACTGCTGGCGGGGGCCGTGCTGACCGAGCAGATCTTTACCATCCCCGGCTTTGGCAAGCTGATCGTGGATGCCGTCTTCAACCGGGATTATGCCGTGGTGCAGGGCGTGGTGCTGTGCACGGCGGCCGGTTTCATCCTGATGAACCTGATTGCGGATGTGCTTTACGTCCTTCTGAACCCCCGCCTGAGGACCGCCCAATGACCGCCGCCGTCGCCGCCCCGCACCCCGCCCCGAAACGTGCCCCGAACCGCGCATGGAAAAAGCTGCGCGCCAACAAGGCGGCGCTGGTCGGCACCTTCATCGTGGCGGTCTTCGTCCTTCTGGCGGCACTGGCGCCGGTCCTGCCCATCGCGGACCCCACCGCCACGAACTGGGGCGCCATCCGCCAACCCCCGTCAGTCACGGCATGGCTGGGCACCGACGAGATCGGGCGCGATATCTTTGCCCGGATGATCTGGGGCGGGCAGGCATCGCTGATGGCGGGCGTGGTGTCGGTGGCAATCGCGGTGCTGGTGGGCGTGCCCTTTGGCCTTGTGGCCGGTTATTTCGGCGGCTGGACAGACAGCATCATCGCCCGCACGACCGATGCGTTGCTGGCGATGCCCTTCCTGATCCTTGCCATCGCCCTTGCCGCCTTCATGGGCCCGTCATTGACCAATGCGATGATCGCCATTGGCCTGTCGGCTGTGCCCATCTTCATCCGGCTCACGCGCGGGCAGGTTCTGGCGGTGAAGACCGAAGATTACGTCGAAGGCGCCCGAGCGATCGGCCTGGGCCATGTGCGCATCATGGCGCGCTATATCCTGCCCAATGTGCTGCCGCCGATCATGGTGCAGGCCACGCTGACGATTGCCACCGCCATCATCGCCGAAGCCTCGCTTTCCTTTCTGGGCCTGGGCCAGCAGCCCCCCGCGGCCAGCTGGGGGTCGATGCTGAACACCGCCAAGAATTTTCTGTCCCAGGCGCCCTGGATGGCGATCTGGCCCGGCACAGCGATCTTTCTGGTCGTGATCGGATTCAACCTCATGGGCGACGGGCTGCGCGATGCGCTGGACCCGCGCGAACACTGACAGACCGGAGAATAACATGCCCGCATTCACCACCCGCCCCGAGATCCTGGGCCGTTTCGGCGTCGTCACCTCGACCCACTGGATCGCCTCGGCCGTTGGCATGAAGATACTGGAACAGGGCGGCAATGCCTTTGATGCCGCAGTGGCCACCGGTCTTGCGCTACAGGTGCTGGAGCCGCATCTGAACGGGCCGGGCGGCGATATGCCGGCCGTGTTCTATTCCAGGCGCGACGACCGCGTGCAGGTGATCTGCGGCCAGGGCCCCGCCCCCGCAGGTGCCACCATCGACCATTACCGCGCCGAAGGCCTGCGCGTCATCCCGGGCGACGGGCTTCTGGCCACGGTCATTCCCGGCGCGTGGGATGGCTGGATGCTGATGCTGCGCGATTACGGCCGCCTGCCGCTGCGGGCCGTTCTGGAACCCGCGATATGGTATGCGCGCAACGGCCATCCGGCGCTGCCCCGCGTGGCGGCCACCATCGCCGGGCTGGCAGATTTCTTCCGCACCGAATGGCCCACCTCCTTTGCCACATGGCTGCCCGGCGGCGTGGCGCCCGCGCCCCATGCGAATGTCACCAACCCCGCGCTGGCCGATACCTGGACCCGCATTCTGGCCGAAGCCGAAGCGCGGCAGGGCCGAGACGCACAGATCGACGCCGCGCGCGACGCCTTCTATCGCGGCTTCGTGGCCGAAAGGATCGCGGCCTATCTGGACAAGGCCGAGGTGATGGATGCATCGGGCCGCCGCCACAAGGGCGTGCTGAGCGCCGACGATCTGGCCGGTTACCGGGCCCGGGTGGAAGACCCGCTGACCTATGACTATCACGGCTGGACAGTGGCCAAATGCGGCCCCTGGAACCAAAGCCCGGTCATGCTTCAGGCTCTGGCGCTGCTCAAGGGCTTTGACCTTTCCGCCATGGACCCTTCCGGCGCCGATTTCGTTCACCATGTGATCGAGGCCATGAAACTGGCCTATGCCGACCGCGAGGTTTATTACGGCGACCCTGATTTTGCGACCGTGCCGCTGGATCACCTGTTGTCTGATGCCTATAACGCCGAACGCCGCAAGCTGATCGGCGCCACAGCCAGCCGCGACCTGCGGCCCGGGCTGGTGCCCGGATACGAAGATCAGGTGGCACGCACGCTGGAACTGCTGGATGCGCTCAGCCGCAAGGATCAGGCGGTCTATGAACCGACCATGTCGCATCTTTCCGAAAAGAAGGGCGATACCGTGCATGTCGATGTGATCGACAGCGAAGGCAATATGGTTGCAGTCACGCCTTCGGGCGGGTGGCTGCAATCTTCGCCCACCATCCCGGGCCTTGGGTTCTGCCTGAACAGCCGGGCGCAAATGTTCTGGCTGGAACCGGGCCTGCCCACATCGCTGGAGCCGGGAAAGCGGCCGCGCACCACGCTGACGCCCACGCTGGCCAGCAAGGACGGCCTGCCGCAGATGGTGTTCGGCACACCGGGCGGCGACCAGCAGGATCAGTGGCAACTGGCCTTTTTCCTGCGCTATGTCCACCACGGTCTGAACCTGCAGGAAGCCATCGACCTGCCGCTGTTCCATTCCACACACTTCCCCAGCTCTTTCTACCCCCGGTCGCGCGAACCCGGTCAGATGATGGCCGAAGCGACCTTTGGCCAGACGGTGCTGGACGATCTGCGCGCCCGTGGCCATGGCATCACCGAAGCCGAAGCCTGGAGCGTTGGACGCCTTACCGCCGCGCGGCGTGATCCCGATGGGCTGTTGCGCGCTGCCGCCACCCCCCGCCTGATGCAGGCCTATGCCGTAGGACGCTGACCCATGACCTATTCCATCGTCGCCCGAGACCCTGCAACCGGCCATCTGGGCGTGGCCGTAGCCAGCCGCTTCTTTGCCGTTGGCGCCCTTGTGCCGCATCTGCGCGGCGGTGTGGGGGCCGTCGCCACCCAGGCCTTCGTCAACCCGACCTATGGCCCAGACGGGCTGCGCCTTCTGGCGGCTGGAGCCCCACCCGCCGCCATTGCAGACATCTTCACCGAACGCGATGACGGCCACGCGAACCGCCAGTTCCACCTGATCGACGCGCAGGGCCGTAACGCCGCTTTCACCGGCGCGAAATGCGTGGACTGGGCGGGGCATCTGCTGGCCGAAGACGTGTCTGTCGCGGGCAACATGCTGGAAGGCCCGCAGGTCGTGGCGCAAACCCTGAAGGCCTATGAGGCCGCAATGGACAAGCCGCTGGCCGAGCGGCTGCTGATCGCCATGCAGGCGGGTGAAGATGCGGGCGGAGACAAGCGCGGGCGTCAGTCGGCCTGCCTCGTGATCTACCGCGATCAGGATTATGCCTGGCTTGACATCCGCACCGATGATGACAGCGACCCGCTGACCGAGCTTCGCCGTCTTTATGCCGTGGCGCAGGAGCGCTATCTGCATGTGGCCGAAACGATGGCCACCCGCACCAACCCACATGGCCTGACCGACCGCAGCCACATCGACCGCCGCATCGCCGAGTTGGAGGCAGAGCGTCAGGCAAGCGGCACACCCACCGCATCGCGGGCAAGCAACAAGGCCTGATCCCACCGCCCGCACCGTGCAGGGTCAATGGTTCTTGCCCTGAATGCGCAAACGCTTCAGTTTACCGATCTTTTTTCGAAACATGCGCGGCACCGGGACCGCTGGATCATCAGGGAAGGGTAGCGATGCCCAGATCGCGGACCCGCGGAAAATCCTCTGACACTGCCCATGCACCTGCGCTGCTTGATCCAGATCACGGCAAGGGAGGCCCGCCCATGCGCCAATGCGCATGAAAGAAAGGCGCCTTCGATGATCCTTGCCGTTCTGTCCGCCCTGGCCGAACCGACCCGCCTAGAGGCCATGCGCCTGCTGGCAGACGGGACGGAACACTGCGCCTGCGAGCTGATGCGGAAGCTGGGTGCAACCCAAAGCCGCATGTCGCGGCACATGCAGGTGCTGAAGCAGACGGGGCTGGTGCTGGACCGGCGCGATGCGCAATGGGTGCGTTACCGGATCAACCCGGACCTGCCGCCCCCCCTTGCGCGTCTGGTTGAGGCCGCCCTGGAGCGGCCGATCATGATTGCGGAGCAAGCGGTATGAGCGTGTTCGGCTGGCTGAACGACCAGTTGCTGCGGATGACCTGGCTCAACGATCTGGTGGGCGCGGGCGTGGCGGCCACTGGCCTGGACCCTGCC
>JALQTL010000268.1 GCA_023260935.1 Paracoccaceae bacterium | reverse complement strand
TTCGCTGATTGCGGGGGTGGACCCCAAGGTGGGGCTTTATGCCAGTTTCTCGATTGCCGTGATCACGGCCTTTGTGGGCGGGCGGCCGGGGATGATTTCGGCCGCGACCGCGGCGACCGCGGTGCTGATGGTGGGGCTGGTGCGCGACCATGGGCTGCAATACCTGCTGGCGGCGACCATTCTGGCCGGGGTGTTGCAGGTGGGTATGGGCCTTTTGCGGCTGGGCTTCGTGATGCGCTTCGTGTCGAAATCGGTGATGACCGGCTTCGTGAATGCTCTGGCGATCCTGATCTTCATGGCGCAATTGCCCGAGCTTGATCCGCGCAACGTGGGCTGGCTGACCTATGCGATGGTGGCGGGGGGGCTGGCGATCATCTATCTGCTGCCGCGCCTGACGCGGGCGGTGCCTTCGCCGCTGGTGGCCATTGTGGTCCTGACCGCGCTGACACTGTTCTTTGGGTGGGATGTGCGCACTGTGGGCGACGTGGGCGATCTGCCCGACACGTTGCCGGTGTTCCTGCTGCCCGAGGTGCCGCTGACGCTGGAGACGCTGTTGATCATCTTTCCCTATGCGATGGCCGTGGCGGTTGTTGGCCTGCTGGAAAGCCTGATGACGCAGACCATCGTGGACGAAATGACCGATACCCCCAGCAACCGCAATCAGGAATGCATCGGGCAGGGGCTTGCCAATGCCGCGACGGGGTTCATTGGCGGGATGGCGGGCTGTGCGATGATCGGGCAGAGCGTGATCAACGTCGGCTCTGGCGGCCGGGGGCGGCTGTCGACCTTTGTGGCGGGCGCAATGCTGTTGGTGTTCTGCGTGGGCTTGGGCGACTGGGTCAGCCAGATCCCCATGGCCGCGCTGGTCGCGATCATGGTGATGGTCAGTCTGGGCACGTTCAACTGGGCCTCTCTGCGCAGCTTGCGCACCCATCCCGCCTCCAGTTCCGTGGTGATGGTGGCGACGGTGGTGATGGTGGTCTGGACGCATAACCTTGCCATCGGTGTGCTGGTGGGGGTGCTGCTGTCGGGGCTGTTCTTTGCCGCCAAGATAGCCCAGCTTTTCCGCGTGTCGTCGGAACTGGACGCGGGCGTGCGGACCTACCGGATCGAGGGGCAGCTTTTCTATGGCTCGACCGAGGCCTTTCTGCGCGCCTTCGATTTCCGCGAGAAGGTGGCCCGGGTGGTGATCGATGTAAGCCGCGCGCATATCTGGGACATCTCTTCGGTTCAGGCGCTGGACATGGCAGTGGCCAAGTTCCGCCGGGGCGGGGCGCTGGTGGATATCGTGGGGATGAACAGCGCGTCAGAGACGCTGATGGACAGGCTTTCGTTGCGCGACAGGGACGAAGACCCGATGGGCGGGATGCTGGCGCACTGACAGGCGGGGCAGCGCCTGCCCTGCTTCCGGATGTGACCGATACAATCCTTTTGTGGCGGGGCTGGCGGCAGGGGTGTAGGTCTGGCGCATGATCTTGCGCAAGATGACATTGGAGGAGGCCCGGGCGCTGCCCTACTGGCGGCGGCCGGAGGGGTTGCTGATCCTGATGGCGGCGGCGATGCCGCTGGCCTTTTCGACCTGGTCGGCGCTGTTGAACAACTTTGTCATCGAGGTGGCGGGGTTCACCGGGGTCGAGATCGGCTGGCTGCATTCGGTGCGCGAGATCCCGGGATTTCTGGCCATCGGGGTGATCTTCGTGCTGCTGTTCCTGCGTGAACAGGTGCTGGCGCTGGTCAGCCTTGTGCTGCTGGGGGTGGCCAGTGCGCTGACCGCGCAGTTTCCCAGCCTTGGCGGCATTCTGTTTCTGACGCTGCTGTCATCCATCGGCTTTCACTATTTCGAGACAGTCAACCAGTCGCTGCAACTGCAATGGCTGTCAAAGGACCGGGCGCCGCGGGTGCTGGGTTGGCTGGTGGCGGTGGGGTCGGGCGCAAGTCTCGTGGCCTATCTGGCGCTGGTGACCCTGTGGGACAGTCTGGGGCTGTCGTTCAACACGGTCTACATGGTTTCGGGCGGGCTGACGGCGGTGATCGCGCTGGCGGCCTTTCTTCTTTATCCGCAGTTCGAGGCGCCTGTTGCGCAGCGCAAGACCATGATCCTGCGCCGCCGCTACTGGCTTTATTACGCCATGCAATTCATGGCCGGGGCGCGGCGGCAGATCTTTGTCGTCTTTGCCGCCTTCATGATGGTCGAACGCTTTGGCATGGCCGTGCATGAGGTGACGGCGCTGTTCATCGTCAACTACATCGCCAATATGGCGGCGGGTCCGTTCATCGGGGGCTGGATCGGGCGGTTCGGCGACCGCAACATGATGATCGTGCAATATGCCGGACTGCTGGTGGTGTTTCTGGCCTATGGCGGCATCTATGCCTTTGGCTGGGGGGTGGTGGTGGCCAGCATCCTCTATGTGCTGGATCACCTGTTCTTTGCCATGAACATCACGCTGAAGACCTATTTCCAGAAGATCGCCGATCCGGCCGATATTGCCCCGACGGCGGCGGTGGCCTTTACGATCAACCATATCGCGGCCGTGTTCCTGCCGGCGGCGCTGGGCTATCTGTGGGTGACCTCGCCCGGCGCGGTCTTCGTGCTGGCGGCGGGCATGGCCTCCGTGTCGCTGGCGCTGGCCTGTCTGGTGCCGCGAGACCCGGGGCCGGGCTATGAAACCATTCTGGGCGGGGTGCGCCCCCAGCCGGCGGAATGATACGGGGCGCGGGAACGGCATTCACCGGGTGACTGGCAGGGCGGCGGGTAAACGCTATATCCTTCGGGCATGAACAGGAGAGACGCAGATGTTCTTCATCAACAAGGCCAAGATGCAGATGGTGTCACCCAAGGATGCCCTGCCCGGGCGGCAAGACCCGATCCCCACGGCCGAGACGCATTTCCTTTCCGGCCTGCCGCTGAAATCGTCGGTGCCCGAAGGCATGGCCGAAGCGATGTTCGGCATGGGCTGCTTTTGGGGCGTGGAACGGAAGTTCTGGCAGGTCAGGGGTGTGTGGCTGACCATGGTTGGCTATGCGGGGGGCTTTACTCCGAACCCGACCTACAAGGAAACCTGCACCCAGATGACCGGCCATAACGAGGTGGTGCGGGTGATCTATGACCCGGCCGTCGTCAGCTATGAGGCGCTGCTGAAGCTGTTCTGGGAAAACCATGACCCCACGCAGGGGATGCGGCAGGGCAATGATGTGGGCAGCACCTATCGGTCTGGCATCTATACCTATACGCCAGAGCAAGAGGCCGCCGCCCGGTCCAGCAAGGCCGCCTATGCCGCCGCGCTGAAAGCGGCTGGCAAGGGCGAGATCACGACCGAGATCCTGCCCGCGCCGGTCTTCTATTTCGCCGAGGATTATCACCAGCAATATCTGGCCAAGAACCCTGACGGCTATTGCGGGATCGGCGGAACAGGCGTCACCTGCCCGATCGGCACCGGCGTTTCGGCCTGACTTGGCCGCATCGCCGACCCATGACCTGATCGTAATCGGGGCCGGGCCTGCCGGGGCCACCGCGGCGCGGGTGGCGGCTGGTCTTGGCGCCCGGGTGGCACTGATCGACAAGGCGGCATTTCCGCGCGAAAAGCTGTGTGGCGGGGCGCTGACCACGCGGGCTTCGCGCTATCTGGCGGCCAGCCATGGCCCCTTGCCGACGGGCCTGTTGCACCCCTGCAAGGCCGTGCGCTTTACCGATGGGCCGCGCCTGCTGGCGGAAGAACGGGGCGCGCTGCCCTTGACGCTGACGATGCGGCGGGCGCTGGATGCCCATCTGTGGCGGGGGGCACTTGCGTCTGGCGCTGAAGACTGGACTGGCCGGCGGATCGCTGCGCTGGACCCGGCCAGCGGCATCGTCCGGTTGGAGGACGGGGCCTGGCTTCAGGGGGCGGCCGTGATCGGGGCGGATGGGGTGCATTCCATGGTGGCACGGGCGCTGCTGGGCGATGCGGCCCCCCTGCGGCGGGTGGGTTTCGCGTTGGAGGCCGAGGTGGATGGCCCTCCGGGCGAAGTGATGGAGCTGGATCTGACGGCGGTGCCCTATGGCTATGGCTGGGATTTTCCCAAGGCGCATGGGCGCACGCTGGGCCTGGGCGGGGTGCAGGCGTTGTCGGGCGATATGATGGGCCGCTTTCGTGCCTGGTTGGCGGCGCGGGGCGTAGATCCGGCCGGGGTGCGGATAAAGGGCCACCATCTGCCCTTTGGCCAGATGCGCACCCGGATCGGCGAGGGGCGTGTGGTGCTGGCGGGGGATGCGGCCGGATTGGTGGACCCGGTGACGGGCGAAGGCATCGCCTGGGCGGTGCTTTCAGGCCAAAGGGCCGCCCAGGCGGCCTTGGCCGCACTTGCGCAGGGCCAGCCAGACCGCACCCATGCGCTTTATGGCGCCGCCATGCGGGATGTGCTGGGCGAAGTGCGGCGCGCGGGCCGGATTGCCCGGCTGGCCCATCATCCCTTCTGGCAGCCCCGGGTGCTGGCGGCCATTGCCGGCTCGGGGCATCTGCGGCGGCGTTATCTGCAATTGCTGGCGGGCGAGATGGACCATGCCGATATCGGCCTGTCGCGAATGGTCCGGCTGATGCTGCGCTTGACGCTGGGGCGCGGGGCGGGAGGTTTGGGTTGACCTTGGCAAGGCCCGGGGCTAACCCGCGCGGATACCCAGCACGGAGGATGCCATGCCTACCTATTCCGCCCTGACGACGCTTCCCGGTGAAGACGAGGCCGAGGCGCTGGGTGAGGCACTGGAAAAGATGGACCCCGCGCCCGAAGGCGTGGGCGTGTTCGAGATCGAGGATGGCTCTGGCCTGTGGGAGGTCGGTGCCTATTTCCTCGAGGCCCCGAACACCGCGGTTCTGGAACTGCTTGCCACGGCCTTTGGGGCAAAGCCCTTCGTGCTGTCGGAAGTGCCCGATATCGACTGGGTGGCACATGTGCGGCGTGAACTGGCCCCGGTGGATGCGGGGCGGTTCTTCGTTTACGGCAGCCATGATGCCGACAAGGTACCCGCGATTCTGGCCCAGGGCGGCCGGGTGCCCTTGCAGATCGAGGCGACGGTGGCCTTTGGCACTGGTCATCACGGCACCACGCTGGGTTGCCTGCGCGCCTTTGACAGGCTTTTCGAGGAAGGGTTCCGCCCCGCCCGGGTGGCCGATATCGGCTGTGGCACGGCCGTGCTGGCAATGGCGGCGGCGGCGGTCCTGCCGGAGGCGCTGGTGATCGCTTCTGACATCGACCAGGTCGCGGTGGATGTGGCCGAAGCCAATGTGGCGATCAATGGCATGGAAGGCCGGATCACCTGTCTGGAGGCGGCGGGTTTCCAATCCCCCGTGCTGGCCGAGGCGGCGCCCTTCGATCTGGTCTTTGCCAATATCCTGAAAGGACCGCTGATCGAACTGGCGCCCGATGTGGCGGCGCATCTGGCGCCGGGTGGCATTGCGATCCTGTCAGGATTGCTGGGCGTGCAGGCCGATGCGGTGACGCGGGCCTATCAGGATGCAGGGCACGACCTTCTGTCGCGCGATGATATCGGCGAATGGTCCACGCTGGTGGTGCGGCGCAAATAAGACGGGGTTGAGACGAATTTTGTTCATCTGCCCAAATCCTGCCACAATTGCGCTTTATCAAAGGTGTAGGTGGGGGTCGGATTAAGGGAGTGGATCATGTCCGACCCATGTATTGATGACTTCAATGCGCGCATCACGCGCATCCAGAAGGCCCGTTCCAAGGGGTATGGATTCGAGGCCGCAGGAACGCTCGGTCGTTCTTTCTACAGCCGTCGCAACCGCAAGTTTCGCCTTGGCTTCCCGCTGCTGCGCCCTGTTGTGGCGTTGCTGGTTGCGGGGACCATCGTGAAAGCGCTTTTCCTGCAGCAGCTGGGGACCGAGGCCTATCAGAACCGCGTGGCCGAGATGCAGGCAGGGCACGGCTTTGATCGTCTGGGCGGCTGGCTGATGCAGGCCGATCCGGTGACGCGCAGCCTGGCCGATAATATCGCCATCTTCCTGCGCAATTACAGCTGACACCAAGCGCTGCGGGCCCCGCAAGGGATGAGGGCCCGCTGATCGCCGGCCCATCCGGAACCAAAAGGCCGCCGGTGCTGATGCACGGCGGCCTGGGTCGTTTGTCGTCTCGATCATCTGTCGCCTTCGCGCCTTCGCGAAGGTGGATCGGCTCAGCGGCCGATCATTTCCACATCGCCGCGGCACAGGCCGATGTCTTCCAGTTCGTGATCCGAAAGTCTGGACAGCGCATTGCGGGTGGCGCGGGCATCATTCCAGGCGACAATCTTGGCGGCAAGATTGCTGACGCCCTGAATGGCGCGGAAGATCGAGATGGCGCCAAACGGCGCCGGGCGGGACGTCTCATAGGCGGCCATGGCGGTGATCCTTTTCTAAACTGCTCATGCAGAAAGCATGTCTGCCTTCGAGCTGCGAAATAATCGTGCTGCATGTGCAAAGCAAGGGGGCGCCACAGCAACGCAGCCATGCAGAAAACGCATGGGCCCGCGCCATGAATTTACCCGAATTCCAAAGGCTTTGGCGGGCGGCGTGCGCCGGGTAAGGGCCAAAGTCGGCTTTTGCTGACCAGAGGTCGCTTTTGCCGCGCCTGCATAACGCATCCGTGATGGTCCTGCAACCCTGCGCCCCCCCTTGCCGGGCCTTTCCGAAAGGACTTTGCGGATGTTCCTGTTTCGTGCTAGCCGTGGGATGAGGCAAGAAGGGGGGCGGCATGCGTGTTCTGGGGATTGATCCCGGGCTTCGGAACCTTGGCTGGGGCGTGATCGATACGGCCGGGGCGCGGATCACCCATGTGGGAAACGGGGTGCTGCATTCCGAAGGGGATGATCTGGCCGGGCGTCTGTGTTCGCTGCATGCGCAGTTGACGGCCGTGTTGCGGACCCATGCGCCCGATGCGGCGGCGGTGGAACATACCTTCGTGAACAAGGATGCCGTGGCCACGCTGAAGCTGGGGCAGGCGCGCGGGATTGCGCTGCTGGTGCCCGCCCAGTTCGGGCTGTCGGTGGGGGAATACGCGCCCAATGCGGTCAAGAAGACAGTGGTGGGTGTGGGCCATGCCGCGAAGGTGCAGGTTGACCATATGGTGCGGCTGCATCTGCCGGGGGTGCGGATCGCCGGTCCCGATGCCGCAGATGCGCTGGCCGTGGCGATCTGCCATGCCCATCACCTGCAATCCTCGGGTCGGCTGGCGGCGGCGTTGAAAAGGGCAGCAGGATGATCGGCAAGATTTCCGGACGGCTGGATTGGCGTGGGACTGACCAGGTGCTGATCGATGTCCGCGGGGTGGGCTATATCGTTCATGTGAGCGACCGCACCCTTGCCGCCATGCCCGGCCCGGGCGAGGCGGTTTCACTTTATACGGAACTTGTCGTGCGCGAAGACCTGCTTCAGCTTTTCGGCTTTCCCACCATGCTGGAAAAGGAATGGCACAGGCTGCTGACCACGGTGCAGGGCGTGGGGGCGAAGGCCGCGATGTCGATTCTGGGCACGTTGGGGGCCGAAGGGGTGGCGAGGGCCATCACGCTGGGTGATGCGCGCGCGGTGCAATCGGCGCCCGGGGTGGGCCCGAAGCTTGCGCAGCGGGTGATCCTGGAACTGAAGGCCAAGGCGCCGGCGGTAATGGCGGCGGGCGTGGGCCTGTCGGCCCGGGCCGAAGCCGATGAGAGTGTGATCGAGGAGGCGCCGGTGGTGAGATCCGCGCCCGCCCCGCGCAAGGCCCCCAAAGCGGATGATGCTGCCGCCAGACGGGCGGGGTTCACCGCCGATGCGCTTTCGGCGCTGCTGAACCTCGGCTATGGGCAGGGGGATGCGGCGCAGGCCGTGGCCACGGTTGCCGGCGACGAGCCCGATGCAGATACCGCCACGCTGATCCGCAAGGCGCTGAAGTTGCTGGCGCCGCGGTAAGACGGGGCTCTGCCCCCACGGCCCGGTGGCATCGCACCGGGCCTTCCCCGGGGATATTTGTGAACGGATGAAGTCCTGCCCGGTTGGCGTCTGCCCCGGGCATTCCCATATCGCCGGGATGCCGGGGTAGTGACCAGGGGGCACGCGATGACAGGATATGCAAAGACCTTCATGCTGATGGCGGCGCTGACGGCGCTGTTCATGGGGCTTGGAGCGATGCTGGGGGGCAGTTCCGGTGCGGTGATCGCGCTTGTGGTGGCGGCCGGCATGAACCTGATGGGGTATTGGAATGCCGACAAGGCGGTCTTGTCGATGTCTGGCGCGCGTGAGGTTGACGAGCGGACGGCGCCGGGGCTTGTCAGGATGGTGCATCGGCTGGCCGATGATGCGGGCATGCCGCGCCCGAAGGTCTTTGTGATCGAGACGGATCAGCCCAACGCCTTTGCCACCGGGCGAAACCCGGAAAACGCCGCAGTGGCCGCGACTACGGGTCTTTTGCGCCGGTTGACCGAGGAAGAGGTGGCAGCGGTGATGGCGCATGAGCTGGCGCATATCCGCAACCGCGACACGCTGATCATGACCGTGACGGCGACCTTTGCCGGGGCGATTTCAATGCTGGCCAATTTCGCGCTGTTCTTTGGCGGGGACCGCGACCGGCCGGGCGGTCTTTTGGGAACGCTGGCCTTGATGATTCTGGCGCCGATGGCGGCCGCGCTGGTGCAGATGGCGATTTCGCGCAGCCGCGAATATGAGGCCGACAGGGTGGGTGCCGAGATTTGCGGCAACCCGCTGTGGCTGGCGGCGGCGCTGCGCAAGATCGACGCATTCGCCAAGGGGATCGACATGAACGCGGCAGAGCGCAATCCGGCGTTGGCGCATATGTTCATCATCAACCCCTTGCATGCCCATGCCCATGATGCGCTGTTTTCCACCCACCCCAACACGGCCAACCGGATTGCGGCGCTGGAGGCGATGGGGCCAATGACCTCGCGTTCCCCGACCGCGCGGTCGTCGGTGCCACGGGTGGGGCCGAAGTCTGGACCGAACTCTGGCCCCTGGGCCTGATCGGCGCTTGCCAAAGCCTGCGCGTTCGGGGAATGTTCACGCATGATGACCCCAGACCCCGCCTTGCGGCCCGACCGGCTGCCCGAGGATGCCGACCGCGCCCTGCGCCCGCAGGCGCTGGAGGATTTCATAGGTCAGCAAGAGGCCCGGGCCAATCTGCGTGTCTTCATCGAGGCGGCGCGGATGCGGGGCGAGGCGATGGACCACACCCTGTTCCATGGTCCCCCCGGCCTTGGCAAGACCACGCTGGCGCAGATCATGGCGCGCGAGTTGGGGGTGGGGTTCCGCATGACCTCGGGGCCGGTGCTGGCGCGGCCGGGCGATCTGGCGGCAATCCTGACCAATCTGGAAGCGCGCGACGTTCTTTTCATCGACGAGATTCACAGGCTGTCGCCGGTGGTGGAAGAGGTGCTGTATCCGGCGCTGGAGGATTTTGCGCTGGATCTGGTGATTGGCGAGGGGCCGGCGGCGCGGACGGTTCGTATCGACCTGCAACCCTTTACGCTGGTCGGGGCGACCACGCGCCTGGGCTTGCTGACCACGCCGCTGCGCGACCGTTTCGGCATTCCCACGCGGTTGCAGTTCTATTCCGAGGATGAGTTGAACGAGATCGTGACCCGGGGGGCGCGGCTTCTGGGGGTGGTGGCCGAACCCGAAGGGTGCCGCGAGATCGCGCGGCGCGCGCGGGGCACCCCGCGCATTGCGGGGCGCCTGCTTCGGCGGGTGGTGGATTTCGCGCAAGTGGAGGCGGGCGGGCGGATCAGCCAGGCGCTTGCCGACCGGGCGCTGACACGGCTGGGGGTGGACAATCTGGGCCTTGATGCCGCCGACCGGCGCTATCTTCTGCTGCTGGCCGAAAACTATGGCGGCGGGCCAGTGGGGGTGGAAACCATCGCCGCCGCCCTGTCAGAGCCGCGCGATGCGATCGAGGAGGTGATCGAGCCCTATCTCTTGCAGCAGGGGCTGATCCAGCGTACTCCGCGGGGCCGGATGCTGGGGGCAAAGGCCTGGCGGCATCTGGGGCTGGAGGCGCCACGGGTGCCGGGGCAGGCGGATCTGTTCGGCGCCGAGGCGAGCGGCGCGCGTGGCGGCTGATCTGCGCCTCCGGCGGGAGTATTTCAGAAAGGTGCAAGCCCGGGGGCGCTGGTCCAGTGCGACAGCGTATCGGGGCCGAGCCGGGACTGGCCGATCAGGCGGAAGGCCGGGGCGGCCGCAAGCGCTTCAAGGCCGAGGGGACCGAGCGCGGCTGTGCCTTCGGCCCCGATCAGCTTGCCGGCGCTGATCTGGATCAGGTCATCTACCAGATCGTTGCGGATGAGGGCTGCGCCCAGCGTGCCGCCCCCTTCGCACAGGATGCGGGTCAGGCCGCGATCGGCCAGCAGCGTCAGGGCGGCGCGCAGGTCAAGGGCTGTGCCGTCAAGCGGGCAGGGGATCAGCTCTGCCCCCTGTGCCTGCCATGCGGCGCGGCGCCCGGCGGGGGCGTCGGGGCCGTGGAGAAGCCAGACCGGATGGGTTCGGGCGCTGCGGCCGAGGCGGCTTTCGGGGCTGTGGGACAGGGTGCGGTCGATCACGAGGCGGATGGGCTGGTGCCGGGCACCCAGATCGCGCGCGGTCAGGTCCGGATCGTCGGCGCGGGCGGTGCCGGAGCCGATCATGACCGCATCATGTGTCAGGCGCTGAAGATGGACGAAGCGGCGGGCCTCTGGCCCCGTGATCCAGCGGCTTTCGCCCGATGCGGTGGCGATGCGCCCGTCAAGCGTGGTGGCCAGTTTCAGCGTGAGGAAGGGCAGGCGCCGGGTCACGCGTTTCAGAAAACCCGCATTCAGGCGGCGGGCTTCTGCTTCGAGCACGCCTTTGGTCACGGCAATGCCGGCGGCCTGAAGGCGGGCATGGCCGCGGCCGGCCACCCTTTCGTCCGGGTCGGTCAGGGCGGTGACGACGCGTGCGATGTCGGCCTGGATCAGGGCATCGGCGCAGGGCGGGGTCTGGCCGTGGTGGGCGCAGGGTTCCAGTGTGACATAGGCTGTGGCGCCCCGCGCGTCGCCCGCCTGATCAAGTGCGCGGCGTTCCGCATGCGGGCGTCCGCCCGGCTGGGTCCAGCCGCGGCCGATGATCTGCCCCCCCCGCAGCAGCACACAGCCCACGGCCGGGTTCGGCCATGTGCGCCCCAGCCCCCGCGCGGCCAGCGCAAGGGCGTGGGACATATGCGCCCTGTCTGCTTCGGGATCGGTCAATCTTCGCCTTTTTCCGAGGAGGGGCGGAGTTCGCTGACGAATTTGTCGAAATCGTCGGCGGCCTGAAAGTTC
>JALQTL010000248.1 GCA_023260935.1 Paracoccaceae bacterium | reverse complement strand
CCAAGTTTAGTACCAGTTGGGATCACGTATGTAGCTTGTAAGTAACCACCGTCAGAATCACGTCTTTTATCTGTAGTTACATCATAGCCGTGCTGACCGAAGATTGTTGTACCAGCGCCTTTACCTTCGTAGTAGTAAGCTACTAAACCTAAGTTACCTGCAGTTACAGCAGTACCGATGTCCCATGCAGAAACGTTATAGTCTTCGCTAGTAGATTGGTCAACTGTGTAATCATAAGATGCACCAGATACCCACACTTTACCAGCCACATCACCTGTCCATGAGTAAGAAGCTTTTGCTTCAATACCGAAACGCTCTTGCAACTGAGTTGTTGCAGCATGTGTTGAATCAGATATCTGGAGCGTGACAAGCTTTACTGAGTTACGTCGCAATGCTTTGGATGTTGAAAGGCACAACCTATTAAACCCTGATGATGAACATCAGCCCCAGCGCGCCGGCAAAGGCCTTGGCCAGAAAGCTGCCGCTTTCGGCCTGATCTTCCTGATCACCTGTCCAGGCCCAGGTCACGCCGGGGGGCAGAGGGTCGGTGGCCAGCCAGTCGGTCAGCCGTTCGATGCGTTCGGTCGCTGTGATCGGGGTGCCGTCTTCGCGCGTCAGGCCCTTGGCCACATCGGCCTTTACGTCAAAGGTCCGCGCCTCGTCCACCCGGTCGATCCGGCCCAGTTTCTGCACCGGGGTGCGGGTAACGAAATTCGACAGCGGCACCAGCCCTGCCTCGGTCCGCACCTTCAGCGTATCAAGGGTGGACAGCACCCTGTCTGCTTCAGGCAGGCGGACGCGAATCTCGATCTCTTCATCCGAAGTGTCCACCCGCATGGTATCCAGCAACACCCCGCGCGTGACCAGCTGGACCATGCCGCCCACGGTGGCGACATCGGCGCCAAATCGGCCTGCGCGGGCCACATCGACGGCGATCTGCCAGTCGATCCCCGGCAGGGGGCGGGTATCTTCGATCCCGGTGATGCCCTCCAGCGCTTCCATCCGGGCGCGCACGGTTTCCACCGCGCTGTGCAGGGCGGGGAAATCGTCGCCTGACAGGCGCAGGTGCAAGGGCTTGCCCGAGGCCGGGCCAGAGGCGGCCGACAGCACCTCGATCTGCACGCCGGGCAGGGTTTCCAGCCGCTTGGTCAACCCGGCGATGATGGTATCGCCCAGAAGGGCGGGGTTGCCGTCGCGGTCTTCCCAAGGGGCCAGTTCAAGCTGGATCTGGCCGATGCTGTCCAGCGGCGCCTGTGCCCCGCCGGTGTTGGAATTCAGCCCGCCAGAACCGGCGAAGGAAAAGGTTGCAGCAATGCCGGGCGTGCCGATCACGATGGCCTCGGCCTGTTTCAGCAGCGCGTCCTTTTCGGCCAGCGACAGGTTACCCCGCGCGCGGACGTGGACAAGGGCCTGTTCGGGTTCGGTATCCACGAAGAATTCGACGCCCTTGCTGTGCTGGCTGTAAAAACTGAAGGTGGCCAGAACGAAGCCCATGACGGCCGCGATGGTGACAAGGGGCATCACCGGATTGCCGGTCAGGAAGCGCACGATCCGCCCGAAAGGACTGGGGCGATAGCCAGACACAACCGGGGCACGGCGCAAGGGGCGGGCGGCTTCCATGCCGATCGAGGCGAGAAGGCCGCCAAGCACGGCCATCCCAAGGCCCGGCAGCAGGGCGCTGGCCCCGGTGCCGCGCGGGGTCAGAAGCCAGAACACCCCGGTCAGCAGGAGGGCGACCGACAGCGCCACCAGACCCAGCCGCAGCGAAAGGGGCAGGGGGCGAAGGCGGGCGGCGATGGCCTCCAGCCGGCGGGTGATGCGGCCTGCAACCCCGCCCATCACCGGCAGATACAGAAGCGCCACCAGAAGCGCCGCGCATAGCACGAAGATCAGCGTGATCGGCAGCATCCCCATGAATTCACCCGCCACGCCGGGCCAGAACAGCATGGGCAGAAAGGCGCAAAGCGTGGTCGCGGTGGAAGAGACGATGGGCCAGAACATGCGCTTTGCCGCCTCGGTATAGGCTGACATGGGGCCCGATCCTTCCTGAATGCGCTTGTCGGCGTATTCGACAACCACGATCGCACTGTCGACCAGCATGCCGACGGCAAGGATCAGCCCGAACATCACGATGTTCGATACGGTAAATCCAAGGGCAGCGAAGAAGGCAAAGGTCAGAAGGAAGGTGGTGGGGATGGCAAAGCCCACCAGCAGCGCAGACCTTGTGCCCAGGGTGGCCAGAACCACGATCATCACCAGCGCGATGGCGGTCAGGACCGATCCTTCCAGTTGCTTGACCATGCCTTCCACATTGGTGGACTGGTCCAGCGAGGCGGTGACGGTCACGCCATTGCGCAGGGCTTCGGGCCAGCGGGCGATTTCGGCATCGACCGTTTCGCGCACAAGGCGCGAGGTGTCGATCAGGTTGAACCCCTTGCGCTTGACCACCTGAATGGCCACGGTCGGTTCGCCATTGAAGCGGGCGGTGCCTGTGGCGTCTTCGAAGGTCAGGCGAATCTCGGCCAGATCGCCCAAAGTCACCACCCGGTCGCCGTTCACCTTGACCGGCAGGTCATACACATCGGCGGGGCTGTTGAAGCTGGAGGGGATCTTGACCGCAAAGGCGCCGCTGGCGGTTTCCACCTCGCCCGCAGCGATCAGCTGGTTGTTGCGGGTGACGATGCTGATCAGTTCCCCCGCCGTCACGTTATAGGCTTCCAACTTCAGCGGATCGATCACCACTTCCAGCATTTCGTCGCGGTGGCCGGAAAGTTCCGCCTTCAGCACGGGTTCCAGCGCGGCCACGCGCTTTTGCATGTCACGCGCGGCGCGCAGCAGGGTGCGTTCGGGAACATTGCCCGACAAGGCAATGACCAGAATGGGAAATTCGCTGAAATTGATTTCGGTGATCGAATATTTATCGGCGCCTGCCGGAAACTTCGCCTCGGCGGTGTTCATGCGATCGCGCACATCGGCAAGGGTCTGGGTCTTGTCCCACCCGAATTCGAATTCCAGCGCGACGCCGCCATAGCCTTCGGCGGCGGTGCCTGAAATGCGCTTCAGCCCGTCAAGGCCCGAAAGCTCCTGCTCCATCACCCTGACCAGCAGTTTTTCGCTATCGGCGGCCGAGATGCCGGGGAAGGGGACCGAAACGAAAAGGGCCGGGATGTCGATGTCGGGCTCGCCTTCCTTGGGCAGGCTCACATAGGCGGTGATGCCGGCGGCGATCGACAAAAGGATGAAGGCCACCACCATCCGCGCGCGGGACGCGGCCCAGTCGATGAGCCCGGTCATGGCGCAACCGTGGACAGGGTCACCTTCAGCGGCGTGCCATCGGCCACGAATTCCTGCCCGACGGTGATGACCCGGGCCTGATCGGGCAGGCCGGTGACGTAAACGCCTTGCGGTGTATCGCGCAGGACCGTGACCGGGGCAAAGCGGGCGCGGCTGTCATCATCGGCCAGCCGCACCCCCAGCCTGCCGTCATTATCCAGCGTCAGGCAGGAGGCGGGCAGAAGATGCGCCCTGACCGATGCAGAGGCGATCAGCATTTCGGCCGTCTGGCCATCGCGGATCTCAAGGCCGGCATTGGGCACTGTCACCTCGACCCGGAAGGTGCGGGTGGCCGGATCGGCCGAACGGGACAGGAAGGTGACGCGCCCGGCCACCTCGAGCCCCGAAAGGAACCGGGCCCCGGCCATGGCGCCGACGCTGATCTTGTCGACATCGGCTTCGGGGACGAAGCCCACGATCTTGACCGGATCAAGCTGGATCACGGTGGCGCAGGCCCCGCCCGGCTGCAACAGGCTGCCGATTTCGGCCGTATCGGTTTCCAGAAGCCCCGCGAAGGGCGCAAGGATCGTCAGCCGGTCAATCTCGGCCTGACTGGCGGCCACGCCGGCTTCGGCCGATTGCAGGCCCG
>JALQTL010000142.1 GCA_023260935.1 Paracoccaceae bacterium | reverse complement strand
ATGGCTGCATTTTGCCGAAACCATCGCCGTATCGCTGGCCATCCTGACCCAGCATCACATCGTCTTGCGTGAAGATCACATGCGCAGCCCCACCGTGATGCGGCTGGAGGCGAAGCGACTGGAGAAATCCCTTCTTGCCGCGGCCCGGGCCCGGCGGGGTGAAGGCGTCTGCGGCGATTTTTCTGCGGCGGATGTGGCTTTGGGCTATGGTGCCCTCATCGGCCAGCGCTTCGTGGCATCCGAAGACCCGGCCCTGACGGGCTGGCTGGCCGATCTTCGGGCCCGCCCAGGCTTTCAGGCGGCCATGGCCGCAGATGGCCCGCCGCAAATCTATACCCGCGATTTCTATGAGGCCCCCAATGGCTGAACGGGTGGAAATCTATGAGGTCGGCCCGCGCGACGGGCTTCAGAACGAAAAGCGGATGATCCCGCTGGCCGAAAAGCTGCGGTTGATCGGGCTTTTGGCCGAATGCGGCTTTGCCCGGATCGAGGCGACCAGTTTTGTCAGCCCGAAATGGGTGCCGCAGATGGCCGATGCGGCGGGGGTGATGGCGGGGGTGCCCCGCCGGCCGGGCCTGCGTTACGCCGTGCTGACCCCCAACATGAAGGGATATGAGGCCGCACGCGCGGCAGGCGCCGATGAGGTGGCGGTTTTTGCCGCTGCAAGCGAAGGCTTTTCGCGCGCGAACCTGAATGCCTCGATCGCCGAAAGCCTTGATCGGATGCGCCCCGTGGCCGAAGCGGCAACGGCCGATGGCATCGCCCTGCGCGGCTATGTTTCCGTGGTGACGGATTGCCCCTTTGACGGGCCCGTCTTCCCCGACGCGGTGGCCCGGGTGGCGGCCGACCTGCTGGCCATGGGGTGCCACGAGGTATCCTTGGGCGAAACGCTGGGGCGCGGCCAGCCGGCCCGGGTGGCCGACATGTTGGCGGCAGTGATGGACGTGGTGCCGCCCGCCCGGCTGGCCGGACATTTCCACGATACGGGCGGCCTTGCCTTGCGGAATATCGACGTTGCGCTGAAGGCGGGGCTACGCGTCTTTGATGCGGCTGTCGGGGGATTGGGGGGCTGCCCCTATGCCCCTGGGGCGGCGGGCAATGTGGCCAGCGAATCCGTGGCGCGGCATCTGGCGGCGCTGGGGTTCGATACCGGGCTTGACCTGGCCCGGCTGGACCTTGCGGCAGAATATGCGCGCAGCCTGAGGGGGGCAGGATGACCTATCAGACCATTTCGGCAACCGTGTCGGAAGACGGGATCGTGGCGCTGGTGCTGAACCGGCCGGAAAAGAAGAACGCGCTCTCGGCGCAGATGATCGCAGAGCTGACGGCCTTTGCCGAAACGGCGCAGGGCCGGCGCGACTGGCGCGCGGTTGTGCTTTCGGGCGCGGGCGATGTGTTCTGCGCGGGCGGTGATCTGGAATGGATGCGTGCGCAAATGGCCGCCGACCGCGCCACCCGGATGGCCGAGGCGCGAAAGCTGGCGATGATGTTGAAGGCGCTGAACGATCTGCCGCAACCCCTGATCGGGCTGGTGCATGGCGGGGCCTATGGCGGGGGCGTGGGAATGGCGGCGGTCTGTGATCTGGTGATTGCCGCCGAAGGCACCCGCTTTGGGCTGACTGAAACCCGGCTGGGCCTTATCCCGGCCACCATCGGCCCCTATGTCATTGCCCGTATGGGCGAAGGCCGGGCGCGGCGTGTGTTCATGTCGGCGCGGCTGTTCGATGTGGCGGTGGCGCAGGATCTGGGGCTGGTTGCGCGCAGCGTGCCCCCGGCCGATCTGGCCGCCGCCGGGCGAGAGGAGGCAGAGGCCTATCTTGCCACGGCCCCGGGCGCGGTAGCCGCAGCCAAGGCCTTGGCGCGGGCCTTGGGGGGCGGTGTGGATCGCGACATGATCGACCGTTCCATCACTGCCCTTGCCGATACATGGGAAACGGATGAGGCGCGCGACGGCATTACCGCCTTCTTCGATCGCATGCCCGCGCCATGGGTGACAAAACCCCGCCCCTAGACATGGTGGTGAACCCGTATCGATGACAGCAGGGTTTCCTTGGATGTGGCCAGATGGGTGCGCGCCGCCTGTTCTGCGCCGGCAAGGTCACGGGCCTTCAGTGCCTTGATAATGGCCAGATGTTCGCGGATGGCGGCCTCGTTCCGGTGCCGCTCCATCGTCTTGTCCCATTGGTAATGGTAGTGGAAGATCAGGCTGATCACTTTCTGGAATTCGGCCACGAAGCGGTTTTTCACCACCGAGTTGATCAGCGCGTGAAACCGCCCGTCCAGCGGCGAGAAATCGTGAAAGTCGGTGTCGATACGGGCCAGCAGGTCAAGATGTTCGTCCGTGATTGCGTCAAGCGCCGGCCAGACGGCATGGCTTTCGGGCAGGCCTGCAAGGGTGCGGATCGCGTTCACCTCCAGCACCTGACGGAACTCTGAAAGTTCGATGGCGTAATCGGGGGTAAAGCCCAGCAAGCGCCAGCCGCCGCGCGCGCGGCGTTCGACAAGCCCCGATTGCCCCAGACTGGCAAGGAATTCCTGCAACAGATGGGGTGGCACGTTGAAATCGCGCGACAGCCGGGTGACGTTCAGTGCGGTGCCGGCCGGCACGTCAAAGCGCAGAACCCAATCCAGAAAGCGGTCTTCCAGATCTTCGCGGCTGGTGTAATCGTCACGCAGGGGCAGCCTGTCCTTGCCAAGGGCCGGGCGCAGCACCTGCTTGGCCCGCCCGTTGATTTGCAGGATGCCATCGGCGGCCAGCTTGGCCAGAACCGCGCGGACAACGGTGCGCGAAACCCCCAGACGGGTGGCAAGTTCCACTTCCGAGGGCAACTGTCCCCCCACGGCGGGTAGGGTGGCCAGCAGGTCATTGTGCGCCTGCCGGAAACGGGTATCGGTACGGGCCATCGACCAGACTCCTGCCAGACCCATCAGCGCGGTCTGTTTATATGCATTAAAAAATTAAAAACAGTTGGCAAGCCGGATTCTGGCCGGCATGGTGTCTTTAATGATAAAAAGCACCGCTCCCGAGTCGGTGCGCCAAGGGAGGAACCGGAATGGACGGCGCAAGCCCGGCCATCATGCTGTGCGGCACCTGCAAGGCGCCCGGTCAGTTTGTGCTGACCGAAAGCCCGCGCCCCGCCGCCGCGCCAGACGGCTGGGTTCTGGTGGATATCGACCGTGTGGGCCTGTGCGGCACGGATTTCCATATCTTCGAAGGCAAGCACCCGTTTCTGGCCTATCCGCGTGTCATCGGGCACGAACTTTCCGGCCGAATCGCCGTGTCGGCGGCGGGGTGGCAACAGGGGCAGCCGGTCACGATCAACCCCTATATTTCCTGTGGGGACTGTGTGGCCTGCCGGAAGGGCAAGCCGAACTGCTGCACCGGCATCGCCGTTCTGGGCGTTCACCGCGATGGTGGCATGTGTGACCGCATCGCCGTGCCGTCAGGCAACCTTTACGATGCCGCCAGCCTGCCGGAAGGGGCGGCGGTGCTGACCGAGTTTCTGGCCATCGGCGCCCATGCCGTGCGCCGTGCGGGCCCTGCACCGGGCGACAGGGTGCTGGTCACGGGGGCCGGGCCCATTGGCCTTGGCGTGGCGCTGTTTGCGCGGCTGAAGGGGGCAGAGGTGCATCTGCGCGATGCCAGCGCCACCCGTCTGCGAGCAATGGCGGCCTTCGGGTTTGATCGCATCACCACAGCGTCTGACCCTTTGCCCGCCGATGGGTTCGATATCGTCTTTGACGCCACCGGCAATGCCCGCGCGATCGAGGCAGGCTTTGCCCATGTGGCCCATGGCGGCACCTATTGCCTTGTAAGCGTGGTGAAGGATGACATCACCTTTTCCGACCCGGAATTTCACAAGCGTGAAATGACCCTGATGGGCAGCCGCAATGCCACTGCCGAGGATTTCCGCACGGTGATGGATGCGCTTGCCAGCGGTGCCATCGACGCGGGGGCGATCATCTCGGCCACCCTGCCGCTGGCCGATCTGCCAGATCTGTTTCCCGCACTGGTGGCTGACCGCGAGGCGCTGATCAAGGTTGTGGTGCAGATCGGGGCGCGCGGATGACCCATCTGGTTGAAATGACCGGTATCGAAAAGCACTTTCCCGGTGTGCATGCACTGCGTGCGGCGCAGTTCGATCTGGCCCCGGGCGAGGTGCATGCCCTGATGGGCGAAAACGGCGCGGGAAAATCGACGCTGATGAAGGTGCTTTCCGGCATCTATCAGCCCGATGGCGGGGCCGTGCATGTGATGGGCCAGCCGGTCACCATTCATGGGCCGCGGGCGGCGCAAGCCTTGGGTATCGGGATCATCCATCAGGAACTGGCGCTGATGAACGACCTGACGGTCGCGCAGAACATCTTTATCGGGCGGGAACCGCGCCGCAGCTTCGGCCGGCTGGACGAGGCAAGGCTCAACGCGGATGCCGAGGCGATCTTCCGGCAGATGAATGTGGGCATGGACGTGCGGGCCGAGGTGCGCAGTCTTTCCGTGGCCCGTCAGCAGATGGTGGAAATTGCCAAGGCCCTGTCTTTCCGGTCGCGCATCCTGATCATGGATGAACCGACCGCCGCCTTGAACGATGCCGAAACGAACGAGCTTTTCGCCATCATCCGCCGCCTGCGCAGCGAAGGGGTGGGGGTGGTCTATATCAGTCACAAGATGGACGAGATCCGTCGCATTTCTGACCGGGTCACGGTGATGCGCGATGGCGCCTATGTGGGCACGGTGCATGCTGCCGACACGCCTATTGAAACGATCATCGGGATGATGGTGGGGCGCGATCTGGAAACCGTGCATGTCGATATTCCCGATCTGGGCGCCGCTCCCGTGGCGCTGGAGGTGCGGGGCCTGTGCCGGGGGCGGGCAATCCGCGATGTGTCCTTCAGCGTGAAACAGGGCGAGATCCTGGGTTTTGCCGGATTGATGGGGGCAGGCCGCACCGAAGTGGCCCGTGCCATCTTTGGCGCCGATCCGCGCGAGGGGGGTGAGATCCGGGTGCATGGCAAGCCGGTTGCCATCCGTTCCCCGCGCGACGCGGTGGCGGCGGGCATCGGCTATCTGTCCGAAGACCGCAAACACTTTGGCCTTGCCCTTGGTCTGGACGTGCGCGCGAACATCGGGATGACCAGTCTTGAGAGGTTCCGGTCGGCCCTTGGGGTGCTGGACGAACCGGCGCTGGAACGCACCGCAAAGAATTACATCGGCACGCTGGCCATCCGCACGCCGTCTGACCGGCAAGAGGTTCGGCTGTTGTCGGGGGGCAATCAGCAAAAGATCGTCATCGCGAAGTGGCTGCTTCGGGATTGCGATATCCTGATCTTTGATGAACCCACCCGCGGTATCGACGTGGGCGCCAAGGCCGAGATCTACCGGCTGATGCAGTCGCTGGCCGCCGAGGGCAAGGCGATCATCGTCATCAGTTCCGAACTGCCCGAGGTGCTGCGCCTGTCGCACCGCATTGCGGTGATGTGTGAAGGCCGGCTGACCGGCATTCTGCCGGGCGGGGCAGCCACCCGTCAGGAAGACATCATGCACCTTGCCACGCTGCGCCCCGAAACGGCGCGCATGGCCACGACAAAGGACGCCATCCAATGACATCCGTTTCCGCCGCCGTATCGGCTGCCGCAAAGCCCGCCTCGGGCGCGCAGCAAAAGCTTCTGGCCTTTGCCAGCCTGATCGTGCTGCTGGTGTTCTTTTCGGTGGCCTCGCCGAACTTCCTGCAAACGTCGAACATCCTTGCCATCTTGCAAGCTACCAGTGTGAACGGCGTGCTGGCGATTGCCGCAACACTGGTGATCATCACCGGCGGCATCGACCTTTCCGTCGGCACGCTGATGACCTTTTGCGCGGTGATCGCAGGTGTGGTGCTGACCTATTGGGGCATGCCCCTGCCCTTGGGCATTCTGGCGGCCATCGGCACGGGGGCGGCCTGCGGTTTCATCTCGGGGTCACTGGTGGCCAAGATGAAGATCCCGCCCTTCATCGCCACGCTTGGCATGATGCTGATCCTGAAGGGGCTGTCGCTGGTCATCTCTGGCACGAAGCCGATCTATTTCAACGATACGCCATCATTCCCCGAAATCTCGACCGGGTCGCTGATCGGCCAGATCGTTCCTGCCGTGCCGGTGCCCAATGGTGTGCTGATCCTGTTCGTGCTGGCGCTTGTCATCGGCTATGTGCTGAACCGCACGGTGCTGGGGCGCTATTGCTTTGCCCTTGGGTCAAACGAAGAGGCGGTGCGGCTTTCGGGCGTCAACACCGATGCCTGGAAAATTGCCATCTATGCGCTTGCGGGGGGCATCTGCGGCATTGCCGGGCTGATCATCGCCTCGCGCCTGAATTCAGCCCAGCCCGCGCTTGGGCTTGGCTATGAGCTGGATGCCATTGCTGCCGTGGTCATCGGTGGCACCTCGCTTGCCGGGGGGCGCGGGTCGATCCTTGGCACGATGATCGGCGCACTGATCATGGCCGTCTTGCTGAACGGCCTTCGGATCATGTCGGTGGCGCAGGAATGGCAAACGGTCGTCACCGGCCTGATCATCATCGCCGCCGTCTATGCCGATATGCTGCGCCGCCGCCGCGCGGCCGGCTGAACCACGAACGAGAGAACGACGAACGTTCCACCTGATCTGAACAACATCGACACCATGGGAGGATACCCGATGTTCACCAGAAGAACCCTTTTCGCCGCCGCATCCGCCACCGCGCTGATGCTTTCGGCAGGCTTTGCCACCGCGCAGGACAAGCTTTACATCCCGCTCATCTCCAAAGGGTTTCAGCACCAGTTCTGGCAGGCCGTGAAGGCTGGGGCCGACAAGGCCGCCGCTGAAATGGGCGTTGATGTCACCTTTGAAGGCCCCGATACCGAAGCCCAGGTTGACAAGCAGATGGACATGCTGGCCGCCGCATTGGCGAAGAAGCCCGCGGCCCTTGGCTTTGCCGCGCTGGACAGTCAGGCCGCCATTCCCCTGCTCAGGCAGGCACAAGAGGCGGGGATCCCTGTCGTCGCCTTCGACTCGGGCGTTGACAGCGATATTCCGGTGGCCACGGCCAGCACCGACAACCTTGCCGCAGCGGGCCTTGCCGCGGACAAGATGGCTGAGCTGATCGGCGGGTCGGGCAAGGTGGCGCTGGTGGTCCATGACCAGACCTCGCGCACCGGGATTGACCGCCGCGACGGCTTTGTAAACCGGGTAAAGGAAGCCCACCCGGGAATCGAGATCGTCGATATCCAGTACGGCGCTGGCGATCAGCTGCAATCGACCGAAATCACCAAGGCCATCCTGACCGCGCACCCCGACCTGAAAGGAATCTTCGGGGCCAATGAAGGGTCAGCCCTTGGCGTGGTGAACGCGATCCGGGAAACCGGCCGGAACGAGGTGGTCGTGATCGGCTACGATTCCGGCGCCGCGCAAAAGCAGGCGATCATGGATGGCATCATGGCCGGCGCGATCACCCAGAACCCGGTTGGAATCGGCTATGAAACCGTGAAGGCTGCCGTTGCCGCTTCGAAGGGCGAGGCGGTGTCGAAGAACATCGACACCGGCTTCTTCTGGTATGACAAGACCAACATGACCGCGCCGGAAATCGCTGCGGTTCTGTATGACTGAGTTTCCCTCCCAAGGGAAAAACCCGGGCGGTTCCGCGCGTTCCATCGCGGGGCCGCCCACCCTCGAAAGGCTGGGAAATGGATCTGGGGCTGACAGACAAGGTTGTGGTGGTGACGGGCGGGGCTTCGGGAATCGGGGCCGCGATTTCCGTGGCGCTGGCCGAAGAAGGTGCCGTGCCGGTGATCTTTGCCAGATCGACCCCCGCGCCGGAATTCCTGGCCCGGCTTCAGGCGCTGTCGCCCAAGGCGGGCTGGGTGCGGGCCGATCTGTCGCGCGATGAAGATTGCCGCCGAGCGGTGCAGGAAACCCATGAACGCTGGGGCCCGGTTTACGGATTGGTGAACAACGCCGGCGCCAATGACGGTGTGGGCCTTGATGCGGGGCCGGAGCCGTTTCGCGCCTCGCTGGACCAGAACCTGATCCATTATTACACCCTTGTGCATCTGCTGCTGGCCGATCTGAAATCGGCCAAGGGCGCTGTCGTGAACATCAGTTCCAAGACGGCCGTTACCGGGCAGGGGGGCACTTCGGCCTATGTGGCGGCAAAGGCGGCGCAACTGGGCCTGACGCGGGACTGGGCGGCGGCCCTTGCCGGCGATGGCGTGCGGGTCAATGCCGTCATCCCGGCCGAGGTGATGACGCCGCTTTATCGCCGCTGGCTGGATACGATGGATGATCCGGCGGCAAAACTGGCCGAGATTACCGCGCGCATTCCGCTGGAAGGCCGCATGACGCTGGATACTGAAATGGCTGACACGGTTGTCTTTGCGCTGTCGCCCCGGGCGGGCCATACCACGGGGCAATGGCTGTTCGTGGATGGCGGTTACACGCATCTTGACCGCGCCCTTTCCACCCTTTCACCGCAAAGTTGAGCCACCCATGCCGCTGACCATTCGCCTGCATCCCGAAGACAATGTGGATATCGCGCTGGCCGATCTGCTGGCCGGCGCCGAAAGCCTTGGGGTGCGGGCTGCCGAGCGTGTCGCGCGGGGGCACAAGATGGCCAACCGCGCCATCAGGGCGGGTGAAAACATCCGCCGCTATGGTCAGATCATCGGCGCTGCAACGCAAGACATTGGTGCCGGGGCGCATGTGCATGTGCACAACATCGCCATGGCCGATCACGCGCAGGATTACGCCTTTGCGTCCGAGGCCCGGCCCCTGCCCCCGGCGACCGAGACGCGCAGTTTCATGGGCTATCGCCGCGCCGATGGCGGGGCCGGCACGCGCAATTATCTGGGTGTGCTGACATCGGTGAACTGTTCCGGCTCGGTCGCGCGTTTCATTGCCGAAGCGGCGGAACGGACAGAGTGGTTCAAGGCGCTGACGAATGTGGATGGCATCGTGCCGATTGCACATGCCTCGGGCTGTGGCATGTCTGGGTCTGACGAAGGCTATGCCACCCTGATGCGCACGCTTCAGGGCTATGCCCGTAACCCGAATTTCGGGGGCATCCTGCTGGTCGGGCTGGGGTGTGAGGTGTTGCAGATCCCCGATCTGGTGGGCAGGGGCCGGATGCGGGCCGACAACAACTTCCGCCACATGACCATCCAGCAGGTCGGCGGCACGCGCCGCACGGTTGAACGCGGGGTGGAAGCGCTGCGCGAGATGGCCGAGATCGCGAATGCTTACGTCCGCGAACCCATCCCGGTTTCGGAACTGGTGATCGGGATGCAATGCGGCGGGTCGGATGGCTATTCCGGCATCACCGCCAACCCGGCGCTGGGGGTGGCATCCGATCTTCTGGTGCAGCATGGCGGCACCACGATCTTGTCGGAAACATCTGAAATCTATGGTGCCGAACATCTGCTGACGCGCCGCGCCGTCACGCCGGAAGTGGGGCAGAAGCTGATCGACCGTATCCGGTGGTGGGAGGATTACACCGCCCGCAACAAGGGCGAGATGAACAACAACCCCAGCCCCGGCAACAAGCGCGGCGGGTTGACCACGATCCTTGAAAAATCGCTGGGTGCGGTGGCCAAGGGCGGTTCGGCACCCTTGCAGGATGTCTATCTGTTTGCCGAACCGATCACGGCCAGGGGCTTCGTCTTCATGGACAGCCCCGGCTATGACCCCTGTTCCGTCACCGGGCAGATCGCCTCTGGCGCGAACCTGATTGTCTTTACCACCGGGCGCGGGTCTGTCTCGGGCTACAAGCCTGTGCCTTGCATCAAGGTCGCCACCAATTCGGAAATGTTCCGCCACATGGAAGAGGACATGGACCTGAACACC
The DNA here is from genome assembly GCA_023260935.1 of Paracoccaceae bacterium. Taxonomy (GTDB): domain Bacteria; phylum Pseudomonadota; class Alphaproteobacteria; order Rhodobacterales; family Rhodobacteraceae; genus Pseudotabrizicola. The sequence continues at coordinate 12,138 of JALQTL010000142.1, read as the reverse complement.
GGCGACATCATTGACGGCGGCGTCAGCCTTGCCGACAAAGGGCGCGAGATGTTCGAACTGTTCATTCGCGTCGCCAGTGGCGAGGTGACGAAATCCGAAGCCCTTGGCTTTGGCGGGGCGGAATTCGTGCCATGGCAGATTGGCGCGGTGATGTGACGGCAGGTCAACGGAAATGATCGGGACAGGAAAGAGGCGCAGAGTATGGGACGGCTGAACGGAAAGACAGCGCTGGTCACGGCAGCGGGGCAGGGCATCGGCCGGGCTTCGGCCCTTGCCATGGCCCGCGAAGGGGCGCGGGTGATCGCCACCGACATCAATGAAGAGACGTTGCGCGAACTGGCCAGCCATGGTCTTGAAACCCGCGTTCTGGACGTGCGCGATCCCGGTTCCGTTGCGGCAATCGCGGCCGAGGTCGGGGCCGTGGATGTGCTGTTCAACTGCGCGGGCTTTGTGGCCAACGGCACGATCCTTGATTGCAACGAAGAGGAATGGACCTTTTCCTTCGATCTGAACGTGACCGCGATGTATCGCATGTCAAAGGCGTTTCTGCCGGCCATGATCGCCGCGGGCGGCGGGTCCATCATCAACATGGCTTCGGTCGTGTCCTCTACCATCGCGGCGCCCAACCGGTTCGTCTATGGCGCGACCAAGGCCGCCGTGATCGGGATGACGAAGGGGATTGCGGCAGACTTCATCACCAAGGGCATCCGCTGCAACGCCATCTGCCCCGGCACGGTGGATACGCCTTCGCTGCATCAGCGCATGTCGGCGGGCGGAGATTACGAGGCAGCGCGCAAGGCCTTTCTTGCCCGCCAGCCAACGGGCAAACTGGCACAAGCCGAAGATATTGCCGGGCTGGTGGTGTTCCTTGCGTCGGACGAATCCTCGTTCGTCACGGGCGGGGCGCATGTCATCGACGGCGGCTGGTCGAATACCTGAAAGGAATGAACGGATGAAACTTCTTCGCCACGGGCCCGCAGGGGCCGAACGCCCGGGGATGCTGCACAGCGATGGCACGATCCGCGATCTGACGGGCGTTGTCCCCGATATCTGCGGGGCGGTCCTGTCGGATGCGGGGCTTTCGGCGCTGCGCGGCATTGATGCGGGCGCGCTTCCCGTGGTGGCGGCCGATACGCGGCTTGGCCCCTGCGTGACGGGCACGGGCAAATTCATCTGCATCGGCCTTAACTACGCCGACCACGCCGCCGAAAGCGGCATGCAGGTGCCGCCCGAACCGGTGATCTTCATGAAGGCAACCAGCGCCATCTGCGGCCCGAATGACCCGATCATCATCCCCCGCACGTCGGAAAAGACGGATTGGGAGGTGGAGCTGGGCGTGATCATCGGCACGCGGGCGAAATATGTGTCAGAGGCTGACGCGCTGAACCATGTGGCCGGGTATTGCGTGACGAATGATGTCAGCGAACGTGCCTTTCAGGCCGAGCGTGCCGGGCAGTGGACCAAGGGCAAAAGCTGCGACAACTTCGGCCAGCTTGGCCCCTGGCTGGTGACGCGCGACGAAGTGGCCGATCCGCAGAACCTGAAGATGTGGCTGACGGTAAATGGTCAGACCATGCAGAACGGATCGACCAAGACCATGGTTTATGGTGTGGCCCATGTCGTCAGCTATCTGTCGCAGTTCATGACCCTGCACCCCGGGGATGTGATTTCGACCGGCACGCCCCCCGGCGTGGGCATGGGGATGAAGCCGCCGCGCTATTTGCGGGCGGGCGATGTGGTGGAGCTGGGGATCGAAGGTCTGGGCCAGCAGCGCCAGGATGTCATCGCGGACTGACCGCTGATGTACCTGATCGACACCCACCAGCACCTGATCCTGCGCGGCCGCCTGGGCTATGCCTGGGCGGATGCGATCCCGGCGCTGGCGGCATCGGACTTCACGCCCGAGGATTACGCCACCCTGACCCGGGGGCGCGGCATCCTTGGCACGCTGTTCATGGAAACCGGGGTCGATGACGCGGATTATCAGGCCGAGGCGCGGCATGTTGCCGGCCTTGTGGGCAGCGGCGGCCTGCTGGGGCAGATCGCTTCCTGTCGGCCGGAAACGGATGACGGCTTTGACGCCTGGCTTGAAGAATGCGACGGGCTGGATGTGGTCGGCTTCCGGCGCATCCTGCATGTGGTGGATGATGGCCTTTCGCAGACCGAAGGTTTCCGCCGCAACCTGCGCAAGATCGGCCGGCGGGGGCTGCCCTTCGATCTGTGCGTTCTGGCGCGCCAGCATGCCATCGCCGAAGACCTGATCCGGTCCTGCCCGGATCAGGTTCTGGTGCTGGATCATTGCGGCAACCCGGACATTGCCGCCGGGGCCTTTGCGCCTTGGGCGGAAAGTCTGGCCCGGCTGGCGCAGTTTCCCAACCTTTATGTCAAGCTGTCGGGCATCACCGCCAATTGCGCCCCGGGCACGGTTTCGGTGGGTCTTCTGCAACCATATGTCGATCATGTGATCGCCTGTTTCGGCCCTGAACGGGTGATCTGGGGGAGTGACTGGCCCGTTGTCACCATCAACGCGTCCTTGCCGCAGTGGATCGACATGACGCGGGCCATGCTGGCGCCTCGGTCCGATGACGAACGCCACCGTATCGGCACCGCCAATGCCTGCGAGGTGTACGGGCTTTAGATGCCCCATGGCCAAGGGCCCGCCGCTGCGGGTAAGAAGGGCCATGTCCGCCGACCTCAAATCCCGCCTGACGGCCCGTGCCCTGGAAGAAGGGTTTGCCGCGCTTCGTATCACCTCTCCGCAGGCGATCCCGCAGGCGGCTGAACGGCTGGGTGCATTCGTGGCCATGGGCCGGCACGGGCAGATGCACTGGATGGCCGACCGCATGGAATGGCGCGGCAATCCCGCCGCCCTGTGGCCCGAGGCGAAATCGGTTATCATGCTGGCCGAGGCCTATACACCTGACGAAAACCCCCTGCCGCTGTTGCAGCAGCGCGACCGGGGCGTGATTTCCGTCTATGCGCAGGGCAAGGATTATCACGATCTGGTCAAGCGCCGCCTGAAGCGGCTGGGGCGCTGGCTGATCGACCAGTCACCTTGCCAGATCAAGGTTTTCGTCGATACCGCCCCGGTGATGGAAAAGCCGCTGGCACAGGCGGCGGGGCTTGGCTGGCAGGGCAAGCACACCAATCTTCTGGGCCGTGATCTGGGCAACTGGGTGTTTCTGGGGGCAATCTTCACCACGCTGGACCTGCCGCAGGATGCGCCAGAGATCAGCCATTGCGGCAGTTGCACGGCCTGTCTGGACATCTGCCCCACCGGGGCCTTTCCCGCGCCGTACCAACTGGATGCGCGGCGCTGCATTTCCTATCTGACGATCGAACATGCCGGGCCTGTGGATCTGTCCTTGCGCCCGCTTCTGGGCAACCGGATCTATGGCTGCGATGATTGCCTTGCCATCTGCCCGTGGAACAAGTTCGCCCGTGATGCGCGCGATATCGGCTATGCGGCGCGCCATGGCGCCCCACCGCTTGCCGAACTTGTGATGCTGGATGACGCGGCTTTTCGGGCCCGGTTTTCCGGTAGTCCGGTCAAGCGGATCGGGCGCAATCGGTTCGTGCGCAACGTGCTGTATGCGATTGGAAATTCGGGCAATCCGGTCTTGGGCAAGGCGGTCGTCCCGCTGATGGCAGACCCGGATCCGGCGGTGGCCGATGCCGCAACCTGGGCGGTAGCCCGCCTGAAGGCTGCACCTGCGGCGTGACTTGGCGGGTGATTCCGGGTTAGCCTGCCCCTCCGAAACGGAAAAGGAGGCCCCCATGCAACGTCCGGCCGAAGGCCGCCATCTGGCCGACAAGCGCAGCCCCAGCACCGGAAGCCGCACCGCACAGTTCCTGCGGCTGTCGCGCACCCCGCGCGAAGGGTTCCATGTGCACCACAGCCCTGCCGGCAAAAGCCGCCTTGCGCAGTTCCTGCGCATTGCCCGTGGCCGCAGCGCCTGAATGCAAAGCGGGGCGCCATGCCGGGCGCCCCGCAAGCCTTGTTCGGTGGCCCTTCTATCAGGCGCGGACCAGTTTTTCGTAATCGGTCGCCACGCGCTTGATCAGGTCGCCCACTTCGAAATTATAGTCACCGATCTGGCCGACAGGGGTGATTTCCGCTGCGGTTCCGGTCAGGAAGCAGCCTTCGAAGCCTTCCAGATCTTCGGGCTTGATGCGGGTTTCGTGCACCTTCACCTGCATGTCCTTCAACATGCCGATCACGGTTTGCCGGGTGATGCCGTTCAGGATGGCGTCGGGGATGGGGGTGTAAACCTCGCCCCCCTTCACGAAGAAGATGTTGGCCCCCGTCGCCTCAGCCACATAGCCGCGGTAATCGAACATCATTGCGTCTGAACAGCCCTTCGCCTCGGCCGCATGCTTTGACATGGTGCAGATCATGTAAAGACCGGCTGCCTTGGCCGCATGCGGAATGGTCAGCGGATCGGGGCGGCGCCATTTGGCGATATCCAGCTTTGCGCCCTTGAGCTTGGCATCGCCGTAGTAGTTGCCCCAGGACCAGCAAGCCACCGCCATGCGGATCGGGTTGCGCTTGGAGGCCACGCCCATGTCTTCGCCCGCCCCACGCCATGCAAGGGCGCGCACATAGGCATCGGTCAGGTTGTTTGCCTTCAACACGGCCTCTTTCGCCGCGTTGATCTCTTCCACGCTGTAGGGCAGGGGCATGTCAAGCAATTCGCCCGATTTGCGCAGACGCTCGGAATGCTCGGTCGATTTGAAGATCTTGCCGTTATAGCACCGCTCGCCCTCGAACACGGATGACGCGTAGTGCAGGGCGTGCGTCAGGATATGCACCTGCGCCGACCGCCATTCCACCAGCTTGCCATCCATCCAGATGAACCCGTCACGATCGTCATATCCCGCCATGGAACCCTCCAGAATTTCGCAATGTTGCGCCGCATAGGTCCACGTCGGACATAATCTTGCGCAAAACCTGGGCTGGGCTATCAGTTGATGCTTGGAAAGTCAACAAGGCTGACGTAAATTCCCCGCAAGAGGGAGATTACGATGGCAGACCCAACCCCCAGCGGCGAAAGCCTGCTGTTTCTGACCGACGAACAGCTGCGCAAGGGCATCGAGGCGATGTTCTTTGCCTATCGCGGCTTTACCGCAGATCCTGACCGTATTCTTGAAACGATGGATTACGGCCGCGCTCATCACCGCGCCGTGCATTTCATCCACCGCAGTCCGGGCACCACGGTATCGAACCTTCTGGCGATTCTGGGTGTAACCAAGCAATCGCTGAATCGTGTACTGAGAACATTGGTCGATGATGGTCTGGTCGAGGCTCGGGTGGGCCGCAAAGACAAGCGCGAGCGCAATTTGTATCTGACGGCAAAGGGGCAGGAACTGGAACGGGAACTGTCGGATGCGCAGCGTGCCCGGATGCGCGCGGCTTACCGCGCCGCCGGTCCGCAGGCCGTGGCCGGTTTTCGCACCGTGCTGGAGGCGATGATGGACCCCGACCAGCGCAGGCAGTATCAGGGCCTGAAGGAGAGCGGCGCATGACCCAGCCCGAGGCACATCTTCTGGTCGTCGATGATGATGAGCGCATCCGGGGCCTGTTGCAGAAATTCCTGATCCGCAACGGTTTTCTGGTGACGGTTGCGCGCGATGGCGCGCAAGCACGCCGGCTGCTGGCGGGGCTGGATTTCGACATGATCGTGTTGGATGTGATGATGCCCGGCGAAGATGGCATCAGCCTGACGCGCGATCTTCGGGCAAGCATGGCCACGCCTATCCTTTTGCTGACGGCCAAGGGCGAAACCCAAAGCCGGATAGAGGGGTTCGAGGCGGGGGCCGACGACTATCTGGCCAAACCCTTCGAGCCAAAGGAACTGCTGCTGCGGATCAACGCGATCCTGCGCCGTGTTCCGCAGGAACGCAACGATACGCCGCCCAAGGTTCTGCATCTGGGGGCCGTGCGGTATGATGTGGGGCGCGGCGAGTTGTGGCGCGGCCCCGATCCGGTGCGCCTGACCGCCACCGAGGCTGCGCTGATGCGCCTGTTCTCGGCCCATCCGGGCCATGCGATAAGCCGGGAGCGGCTGGTCAGCGATCTGGGCCGGGACGACGCCGCGCAGGAGCGCGCGGTGGATGTGCAAATCACCCGGCTGCGCCGCAAGATCGAGGATGATCCGAAACAGCCGCGCTATCTGCAAACCGTGCGGGGCGAAGGCTATATGCTGATGCCGGACTGAAGGCGGCCGCGCTGCCAAAGGCGGGCTGACCCGCGCGTCGGGTTCGTCATGAAAGCGGCCCGCCCTTTCGGGACGGGCCGTTTCCTTGTTCTGCCGTCTGGCCCGGTTGCAGGCCCCCCTGATCAGTTCAGCGGGATGCGAAGGCCGACAGAGATCATATTGGTTGACACGTTGAAATTCAGCGGCGCCACGGGCACACCACCCGGCCCGCCTGTGACCGGGGTTGAACCCCCGTTGGCCGTTCCAAGATCGAAGTAGCGCCAGGCAAGTTCCAGCGTGGCCGGTGCGCTGCCCATTACCGGGCCCACATCCATGGCAACCCCAAGCCCGACAGTCCAGGCAAGGTTGTTCTTGCTTGCCCCCGAAAAACTGCGTGTGACGGGGGTTGGGGGAACTGCCGCGGTATTCGTTCGAGTCCAGATGCCGGTCGTGTTCCGGGCAAGGCCCAGACCTGCCGTCACGAAGGGCGTAACCTTGCCGACCGTGTCAAAGGAATAATATCCGTTTGCCATCAGGGCGACGGATTTGACCGAGCCGGACATATCGGCATGCGGTCCCGTCGTTGCGGGCAGGGTATAGGTCCAAGGACCGGCGAAATCGCTGCTGCCGAAAAGGTTCAGCGCAACTTCGGCCCGCAGATTGCGGGAATAGGTATGGCCAATGGCCATGGCGCCAAAGACGGCGTTATCTACGTCCAGATCGAAGAACACTTGCGGATCGCCCGGAAAGCCTGGGGGCAACCAGTTCGCATCCCGCGAGCCATAGCGCGCGCCGCCCAGTTCGAAGCGCAGATACTGGCCCGAAGTCCGGGCATGGCGCAGGCTGGCCTCACCCGTAACAGCGGTTACGCCATTTGTGCTGGCGGCGGCGGGCAATACTGCCGGCGCTGGCGTGTGATGGCCGCCGCGGCCCTTGCCCGAACCGGAATGGCCCGCATCGGTGCCACCATCTTCGTGGCCACCGTCTTCCCCGCCGTCTTCGTGACCGCCGCTACCACCCGAATGGCCACCAGTGCCCTGTGCAAGGGCAGTTGTTGTCGACAGCGCCAATGGAACGATTGCAGTAGCTGCAAGGGCAAAACTCGTCAGGGCACCAAGAAGAAGCGCATGGGTTGCGCTTTTCCATTTCGACAACATTGTCATACTCCTGCTCAATTCATGCGAATAAGTATATGCAACATCTCTTATGCGCAAACCCCGGGCGCGCCAAGCGCCCGGGGTTGTTGTGCCTAAGCCACAAGGAAATGCAGCGTATCAGCCGTGGCCGGCCAGAATGGCAACCCGAACCGCTTCGGCTGCGGTTGCGATGGATTCCGCCGATTCTTCGGTAAGAGGCGTGCCAAGGATCGTGGTCACGGCAATCACCGTATCGGTCGAAATCGCCACGGTCTTGTCCGAAGCCGTGCCCAGCAGAACGGCCGCCAAGGTGCCCGTGCTGCTTGTCACCCCGGCATCAGACAGCGTGGTGCCGCCTTCCAGAAGATCCTGCAACAACGCAAGGTTCTGCAGAGGAGAGTCGATGAAAGTCACATCGTCGAATGAGGTCGACAGCGTATAGATCGCATCCTCAAGCGAAAGGTTGTAGAAGGCTACCACGTCATCGCTCAGGGCAGCGGCAGCTTCGTCCAGCGCACGGGCAAGAACCCTGTCGGGCGAACGGGCCACGCTCAGGCGCCCCAATTCGACTTCCGGAATGCCCTCTTGCGCCCAGACGGGCTTGCCGCCGCCGCTGGAAGAGGGAGAGCCGGACTGCGGGCCTTTCCCATCCGAGTCACCGCTGGGGCCTGCCTGACCCTTGCCTTGGCCCTGATTGTCCTGGCCCTTCTGGCCTTCACCCTGATTGCCTTTGTCTCCCGACTTCCCCCCCTGACCGGAACCATCGGTCTGGGCCATGGCCGCCATCGAAAATGCGCCAGGCATGGCCGAGGGGATGAAGCTGGCAGTGCCAAGCAAAGGAACAAGCGCCGAGACAGCAACAATCTTTACAATACCTGATTTTGTGGGCTGCATCTTCTCTTCTCCTCCGTTCGAACACATATCCTTTATGTGTTGGAATCACTATAATCACATCGTCATATATCTTTATGATATGGATCAAATTAGAAAGTCTTATACTTAAGACTAGTGTCTTTCGTCCTTTTTGCCGTGGCTTGATAGGCATCGGATGTCCTTGATCTAAAGGGAGGAAACTGCCGTGCCCGTTACCGTTTTCAGCCATGAAGACTGTCTGGATCACGTCACGCCGCCCGGGCATCCTGAACAGGTGGCGCGCTTGCAGGCCGTGGCGCGCGGGCTTTCGGGGCTGGCAGTCGCACGGATGGAATGCCCGATGGGGGCTGATGAGGATGTGCAACGCTGCCATCCGGCCCGCTACCTTGAACGCCTGCGCCGCGCGGTACCGCAGCAGGGCTGGGTGCAGGTGGATGGCGATACCTTTATGTCTCCGGGCTCCCTGACGGCCGCCCTTCGGGCGGTGGGGGGCGTCTGTGCGGCAGTCGATCAGGTTCTGGAGCAGGGCGGGCGTGCCTTTGTGGCTGCCCGCCCCCCCGGGCATCATGCAGAACGTGAAACCGCCATGGGGTTCTGCCTGTTCGGCAGCCTGGCCATCGGTGCGATGCGGGCGCTGGAAGTGCATGGCCTGTCCCGATTGGCGGTGCTGGATTTTGACGTGCACCACGGCAACGGCACGCAGGATCTGTTGTGGAACGAACCCCGACTGCGCTTTGTCTCGTCCCACCAGATGCCGCTTCACCCCGGGTCCGGGCATCCGTCAGAACGGGGCGCGCATGGGCAGATGACCAACCTGCCGTTGCGGCCGGGGTCAGGCGGGGCTGAAGCCTGGCGGGCCTGGGCGCCCGTGCTGGAGGATTTGCGGGCATGGAAGCCCGAACTGGTGCTGGTCAGCGCCGGTTTCGATGCACATCGCGATGACCCCTTGGGCGGGCTGAACTGGACGGTGGCGGATTTCGGGCGGCTGACTCGTGCCATCTGCGATCTGGCCGAGGATTGCTGTGACGGGCGGGTGGTTTCCTTGCTTGAGGGGGGCTATGATCTGGATGCCTTGGCCGATAGTGTGGCCGCGCATGTGACCGAACTGATCAGGGGCCCCCATGGCTGACAAACCGATTGCCGAGATGAGCTTTGAAGAGGCGATGGCCTCGCTGGAACAGGTGGTGGGCCAGCTGGAACGGGGCGACGTGGCTTTGGAAGCGTCGATCGCGCTCTATGAACGGGGCGCGGCGCTGAAGGCGCATTGCGCCGAAAAGCTGAAGGCGGCCGAGGCCAAGGTGGAAATGATCCGCGCGCAAGAAGGCCGCGCCGTGGGCACAGCACCGGCTGACGGTTTCTGATGCGCGAAGGCATGTGCCTGCCCCCGGGCGACCCGATGGACGGGCTGGCCTTTCCCGCAGCGCTGGCCGCAGCGCGCGAGATCGCCGAAGCCCAGATCATGGCCCGGCTTTCGCCTTTGCCCGGCACGCTGGCGCAGGCGATGGCCTATGCCTGCCGGGGCGGCAAGGGGCTGCGAGGGTTTCTGGTGCTGGCATCGGCCCGGTTGCACGATGTGCCTTCGCATCAGGCGGCCCCTGCCGCAGGCGCGATCGAGGCGCTGCATGCCTATAGCCTGATCCATGACGACCTGCCCTGCATGGATGATGATGACCTGCGCCGTGGCCAGCCCACGGTTCACCGCAAATGGGACGAGGCGACTGCCGTTCTGGCCGGGGATGCGCTGCAATCTCTGGCATTTGAAATGGTGCTTCAGACGGCCTGCCCGGATGGCGCGCGGGTGGAACTTGCCCTGCAACTTGCCGCGGCGGCGGGCCTGCGGGGGATGGTGGGCGGACAGATGGCCGATATCGCCGCCGAAACCGCCGAGGTGCCCCTGACGCTGGACCAGATCATTGCCCTTCAGGCCGGCAAGACCGGGGCACTGATCACCTGGTCGACGCGGGCGGGGGCAATCATCGCCGGGGTTGATGACACCCCGCTGCGGCGCTTTGGCGATTGTCTGGGCCTTGCCTTCCAGATCTGGGATGACGTTCTGGATGTGACCGGCGATGCCGCCACCACCGGCAAGGCCGTGGGCAAGGATGCGGCTGCCGGCAAGGCCACCTTCGTATCGCTGCTGGGGCTTGATGCGGCCCGGGCGCGGGCCCGGGATCTGGTGAATGAGGCGGAAAGCCACCTTGCCGCCTATGGGCAAAAGGCCCAGACCTTGATCGATGCCGCCCGTTTCGTTATCGCCCGCGACACCTGAGGCCCCGGAAGGCAGACCATGACCCACCGCCCCCCCACCCCAACGCTTGACCGTGTGCGCGTTCCTGCCGATCTGAAGGGGCTGTCGGACCGAGAGCTTCGTCTGGTGGCCGATGAGTTGCGGCAGGAAACCATTTCCGCCGTTTCTGTCACCGGAGGGCATCTGGGCGCTGGGCTTGGCGTGGTGGAACTGACCGTGGCCATTCATGCCGTCTTTGACACCCCGCGCGACAAGCTGATCTGGGATGTCAGTCACCAGTGCTATCCCCACAAGATCCTGACGGGGCGGCGTGACCGTATTCGCACCTTGCGCACCGAAGGCGGGCTTTCGGGGTTCACCAAACGGTCGGAATCGCCCTTTGACCCCTTCGGGGCGGCACATTCCTCGACCTCGATCAGTGCGGCACTGGGCTTTGCCGCCGCCCGTGATCTGGGGGGCGATCCGGGGGATGCGATTGCCGTGATCGGTGACGGGTCGATGTCAGCCGGGATGGCGTTTGAGGCGATGAACAACGCCGGCCACCTGAAAAAGCGCCTGTTCGTCATCCTGAACGATAACGAGATGTCGATCGCCCCGCCGGTGGGGGCGCTGTCATCCTATCTGACAAAGCTTTATGCCGATGGCCCGTTTGACGAATTGAAGGCCGTGGCCAAGGGGGCTGCCAGCCTGCTGCCGCCGCCCCTGCGCGAAGGGGCGCTGCGGGCCAAGGAAATGCTGAAGGGCATGGCCGTGGGCGGCACATTGTTCGAACAGTTGGGCTTCAGCTATATCGGCCCGATTGACGGACATGACCTTGACCAGCTTCTGCATGTGCTGCGCGCGGCCAAGGCGCGGGCGACAGGGCCGCTTCTGATCCATGTCATCACCAAAAAGGGCAAGGGCTATGCCCCGGCCGAAGCGGCGCGCGACAAGGGCCACGCCACAGGCAAGTTCGATGTGTTGACCGGCCAGCAGGCCAAGGCTGCGTCGAACGCGCCCAGCTATACCAAGGTCTTTGCCCAATCCCTGATCCAAGAGGCAGAGGCGGACGACCGCATTGTTGCGATCACGGCCGCCATGCCCGATGGCACCGGCCTCAACCTTTTTGCCGAACGCTTCCCCAAGCGCTGCTTTGATGTGGGCATTGCCGAACAGCATGCTGTCACCTTTGCGGCAGGCTTGGCGGCGGGCGGCATGCGGCCGTTCTGCGCGCTTTATTCCACTTTCTTGCAGCGCGGCTATGATCAGGTGGTGCATGATGTGGCGATCCAGCGTCTGCCGGTCCGCTTTGCCATCGACCGGGCGGGGCTGGTGGGCGCCGATGGTGCCACCCATGCGGGAAGTTTTGATGTGGCCTTCCTTGCCAACCTGCCCGGCATCGTGGTCATGGCTGCGGCAGATGAGGCGGAACTGAAGCATATGGTTGCCACCGCCACAGCATGGGATGACGGTCCGATTGCCTTCCGCTTTCCTCGGGGGGATGGCGTGGGGGTGGAAATGCCGGCCCGCGGGCAGCTGCTGGAAATCGGCAAGGGCCGCATCATCAGCGAAGGATCGCGGGTGGCACTTTTGTCTTTTGGCACCCGCCTTGCCGAGGTGACAAAGGCCGCCGAGGCGCTGGCTGCAAAAGGTATTTCCGCCACCGTGGCTGATGCCCGCTTTGCCAAGCCGCTGGACCGCGACC
>JALQTL010000077.1 GCA_023260935.1 Paracoccaceae bacterium | reverse complement strand
GCCGATGCACTGGCTGCCCCAGCCGACGATACCCTTGCCGATCAGGTATTCGATCACCTCGGCCGTCGGGCCGGGCGTATGCGGGCCGGTTTCGTTGGCGTTCAAAAACAGGCCCTCGTCATGGGCGCGTTTGTCCCAGTCAGACCGCAGAACCACCCATTCGCCGGCATTGATCGCGCCGTGCTTGGCCTCCCACGCCTTAACATGGTCGATGGTCAGCAGGAAATCCGGGTCGGCCGCGCATTCGGCGCTGAAATCCAGCACGTTGACCGGCGCCACAAGGCGCTGCACCGGCAGCGTGTCGGTGTAGCCATCGGCATAATCCTTGCCGGTGATCCAATGGTGCGGCGCATCGAAATGGGTGCCCGAATGTTCGCCCAGTTCCAGCCAGTTCCAAGCCCAGAACGGCCCGTCCTTGTCATATTCGCTGATCCGGTGGATCTTGATCGGCGGCGTGTCGCGGGCAAAATCCGGCGGCAATTTCAGAAGCGGCGTTTCGGGGCCAAGCACGCCCGAACAATCCACCACCTCGACCCCACCGCCGGCCAGAAGCCCGGCCAGCTGCGACAGCACATTTGCTGCGGTCATCTCAACTCTCCCTGTGTCATCGGCTTTGCGCCGCATTCTTGCGCGGACCCTGCGCCACCCGCCCCTGGCAGGCGGCCCGCGGCCCGGAGCCCGCGCGATTGCCGCAGAATCACACTAGACAGGTTTATATGCGTTTGCAAATATCCCTGCGTCAACGGGGGAGCGGATGGGATCGGAATTCGATGCAGTCCTTTGCGGCGCCGGCCATAACGCCTTGGCTTGCGCGTTGCATCTGGCCGCCCGCGGATGGCGCGTGGCGGTGATCGAGGGCAATGACGAACCGGGCGGCGCGGTCAAGACCGGAGCCTATACCCTGCCCGGCTTTCGCCATGACTGGGCAGCGATGAACCTTTCGCTTTTCGCCGGATCCGCCTTCATGAAAACCCATGGCGCGGAATTGGCGCGGCACGGGCTGGAATTCGTCCCGGTGAACCGCCCCTTTGCCAGTGTCTTTGCGGATGGCTCATGGTGCGGGGTCAGCACCGATCTGGCCGAAACCACTGCCAATATCGCCCGCCATTCGCCCGAGGATGCCGAGACTTGGGGGCAGCTTCTGGCCGACTTCCCGGGAAGGGCCGAAACGATCTTCGGGCTTCTGGGCAGCCCGATGCGGCTTCGTCCGGCCGGATATTTCATATTCAAAACGCTGCGCAAGCTGGGCCTGCGCGGCACCGCCGACATGGGGCGCTTCCTGCTGCAAAGCCCGCGCGACTGGCTGGAGGAAACCTTCCGCGCGCCACAGGTGCGGGCCATGCTGGCGGCCTGGGGCCTGCATCTGGACTATGCGCCCGATATCGCGGGGGGCGGGCTTTTCCCCTATCTGGAGGGCATGGCAGGACAGGCGTTCGGCATGGTCATCGGCAAGGGCGGGGCCGATACGGTGACCCGCGCGCTGGTGGCGGCGATCCGGGCGCGGGGCGGCGTGGTGGACTGCGGCACGCCCGTGGCACGCATCCTTCATTCTGGCGGGCGGGCCACCGGAATAGAGCTTGCGGATGGGCGGAAAATCACCGCCACAAAGGACGTTATCGCCGGAACCTCACCTTCTGCGCTGCACCGTCTGACGGGCGGCACCACGCCCGCCTTTGACCGGGCGCTGACGCGGTTTTCCCATGCGCCGGGGACGATGATGATCCATCTGGCGCTTTCGGGTCTGCCCGACTGGGCCGCGGGCCCGGCCCTTCAAACCCATGCCTATGTGCATATCGCCCCAAGCCTTGACCAGATGGCGCGCACTTATCAGCAGGCGCGTGCGGGGCTTTTGCCCGATGAACCGGTGCTGGTGGTGGGCCAGCCGACCGTCTTTGACCCCAGCCGCGCGCCCGAGGGACGGCATGTTCTGTGGGTGCAGGTGCGCATGGCTCCGGGCACCATTCAGGGCGATGCGAAGAAAGAGATCGGGGCGCAGGACTGGGCCACGGCGGGCCCGGCCTTTGCGGCCCGGGCGCTGGACATTCTGGAACACCACGCCCCCGGCACAAGGGCAAAGATCCTTGGCCAGCGGATCGTGACGCCCGCCGATCTGGAGGCGGACAACCCCAACCTTGTGGGCGGCGACCAGCTGTGCGGCAGCCATCACCTGAGCCAGCATTTCCTTTTCCGCCCCGCCCTTGGCCATGCCGACGGGTCAACCCCCATCCGCAACCTGCACCTGACCGGCGCGGCCGTCTGGCCGGGCGCGGGAACAGGGGCGGGTTCGGGCTTTCTGCTGGCCCGCAAGCTTGCCGGAAACTGACGATAACAAGACCACCAACAGGGAAAACGACCATGAACCTTGACCGCCGCACGCTTCTGAAATTATCCGCCGCCACCGCAACGCTTGGCATGGCTGGCCTGCCCGCCCGGGCGCAGGCGATTGACGAACTTGTAATTGCATATAACGTCACCCTGCCAAGCTGGGATCCGACGGTTGGCCCCAGCGCCGTGAACCCCACGATCCAAGGCCTTTACCAGTCGGTCTTCGACCAGTTCATCCTGCAACAGCCCGACCTGTCGCCCGCCCCCGGCCTTCTGACCGAATGGGGCTGGAACGAAGACAAGACGCAGGTGCGCATGACGGTGCGCGAAGGCGTGACATGGCATGACGGATCGCCCTTCACTGCCGAGGACGTGGCCTGGAGCCTGGCCCGCGTGGCCAATCCCGAAACCGGCAGCCCGATCCAGTTCGTCTGGGGCACGCTGGCCAACCACCGGGTCGAAGGCAATACGGTGATTGCCGATGTGGTCCAATTCGACCCGACGATCTTCAAGTGGATGTATTTCCTGACCGGCTATGTCCTGCCCAAGGCCTATTACGAAAGGGTCGGCGCCGAAGGTTTCGAGGCCGCCCCGATCGGGACCGGTCCCTATATGGTGGACAAGTTCGAACGCAACGCCTTTGTCCGGCTGAAGGCGAACCCGAACTACTGGGGCGGCAAGCCCGATTTCGACACGGTGACGATCAAGTTCGTGACCGATGCCGCCGCCCGTGTGGCCGAGGTTGAATCGGGCAACAGCCATGTCACGCTGGAAATGCCCTATGAGGAATTCGACCGGCTGAAGGCAAAGATGGGCGGCGTCGCGGCCCCGATCTCGGACATCGGGATGATCTTCCTGAACGATATCGAGGTGATGACCGACCCGAACGTGCGGATGGCGGCGGCGCTTTCCATCGACAAGCAGACGATCATCGACCGGCTGCTTTCGGGCTATGGCGTGAAGATCGACACGTTGCAGACCCCCGAATACGATGCCTATGACCCGTCGATCACGGTGCCTTATGATCCGGACCGCGCCGTCGAACTGTTGAAGGCCAGCGGCTATGGCCCCGACAACCCGGTGAAGTTCAAGATCCAGACCACCCGGGGCTTCAAGCCGAAGGATTACGAGATGGTGCAGGCCATCGTCGGCCTGTGGCGCAAGGTGGGGATCGAGGCGGAGATCGAGGTTTACGAGATCGCCAAGCATTACGAGCTGCGCGCCGCCGACCAGCTTGCCCCCGCCGCCTTCTACAACTGGGGCAATTCGGTGGGCGACCCGACCACCTCGACCGGCTTTGCGATGTTCGGCCCCTCGCCCCACTCGGTCTGGGATGGCGAGGATCTGATCAACATGATCGGCCCCCTCTGGGGCGAGAAGGACGAGGCAAAGCGCATCGAAGGCTGGAAGGCAGTTGACCGCTATATCGCGGAAAACGCGCTGGTGATCCCGCTGCTGCAATATGTGCAGCCGATCCTGCACGCGCCGGGCGTGGTGGTGACACCGCATGCGTCGGGGGCGCTGTTGCCGCATCTGATGAAGCGGGCCTGACCTGCGCCTTGTGGCCACCCACTGCGCGGGGTGGCCGCCTCCGGGGGGACTTCACTTCCCCCTTAGCGCATTGGTTTCTTGAACCAATGGCGAAACCAGTGTGCTACCCCCTGTGGGATATAAACGAACAGATGAAGCCGGAAGCGGCCGGAAAGGGAGCAGGAGGGGATGCTGAGGGCCGTAGTACTGCGGTTGGTGACGACGGCGATCACCCTGATCGGGGTGGCGGTGATCGTCTTCGTGGTGATCCGCGTGGTGCCGGGCAACCCGATTGCGTTGATGCTGCCCCCAGGGGCAACGGAAGAGGATGTTGCCCGCCTGACCGCGCTTTACGGGTTGGACAAGAGCCTGCCCGCACAGTTCCTGATCTGGGTACAGGGCGTGGTGCAGGGGGATTTCGGCACCTCGATCACCGCACGCCAGCCGGTGCTGGATCTGGTGCTGGGGCGTCTGCCGGCGACGCTGGAACTTTCGGTGATGGCACTGGTGATCGCCTGCCTGCTGGGCGGGGTGGCGGCGCTGACCGGAACGCGGCGGCGCGACACGAAGGTGGAAGGCGCGATTGATGTGGCCAATGGCATGGCGCTGTCGGTGCCCGATTTCCTGTGGGGGCTGATCCTGATCCTTGCCTTCGGTGTGCTGATACCTGTGTTCCATATCTCGGGCCGGGTGACGCCATCGCTGGATCTGCCCTTTGCCACCAATTTCTACCTGTTCGAAAGCCTGCTGCGGCTGCGGTTCGATCTTTGGGCCGATATCGTGAGCCACATGTTCCTGCCGGCACTGGCGCTTGCCATTCCGCTGGCGGCGATCATCGGGCAATTGCTGAAGCAGAGCCTGAAGGAAACCATGCATCTGGATTATGTCACCCTGTCGCGCACTAAGGGCTATGGCGAGAACCATGTGATCCTGCGCGAAGCGCTGCCGAATGCCGTGCTGCCGACGCTGACACTGGTGGGGGTGCAGTTCACCTTTCTGATCGGCGGCACGGTGATCATCGAGCGGCTGTTTTCCTATGAGGGGCTTGGCAACATGGCGATCGATGCCGTGATCAACCGGGATCTGCCGCTGATACAGGGCATCGTCATCCTGTTTGCGGTGATCTTCACAGCCGTGAACCTGATCGTGGACCTGACCTATGCCGCGCTGAATCCGAGGTTGCGCCATGGCGGTTGAGGGGATCGACGGGCGCGGCCGGGTGCGGCGGCGGGCCGGAATGCGGCTGTGGCTTTCGGGGCTGTGGCTGGCGCTGGTGGCCTTGGTGGCGCTGCTGGCACCGTGGATCGCGCCGAAAGACCCGCTGATGCAGGATCTGTTTCTGGGCCGGATGCCGCCCTTCTGGACGCCGGGGGCAGAGCCCGGGTTCTGGCTGGGCACCGACAGTCTGGGCCGCGATGTGCTGAGCCGGATCATCCATGGCGCGCGGGTGGCAATGACGGTGGCGCTGGTCGCGGGCACCATCACGGCCCTGATCGGGGCGACGCTTGGCCTGATGGCAGGGTTCCTGCGCGGCTGGGTGGATCTGGTGATCAGCCGGATGATCGACATCTGGATGGCTTTTCCGCCAGTTCTCTTTTCCATCCTGCTGATCGCGGTGCTGGGTCCGGGGCTGACCTCTATCATCATCGCGATCGTCGTCATCGACTGGACGCGCTTTGCCCGGGTGGTGCGGGCAGAGGCCATGGCGCAGGGGGCGATGGATTATGTCGCCTCGGCCCGCGTGGCCGGGCGCGGGCGGATCGGCACCATGCTGGTCGAGATCGGGCCGAATGTGCTGCCCACCATCGCGGTGCTGTTGACGCTGGAAATGGGCATTGCGGTGATTGTCGAGGCGATCCTGTCATTCGTGAACCTGTCGATTTCCACCGATGACCCGACATGGGGCGGCATGATCGCCGAAGGCCGCGCCTCGGTGCATCAGGCATGGTGGGTGCTGGTCTTCCCGCTGGTCACGCTGTTTCTGACGGTCCTGGCCTTCAGCCAGTTGGGCGAAGGGTTGAAGGACCGCTTCGATCCGGTGCTGCGATGAGCTTTCTGTCTGTCGAGAACCTGTCTTTGCGGATCAGGGGGGATGGGGCGCGGTTGCTGCGCTCTGTCACGCTGGCGGTGCGCCCGGGCGAGGTGATGGGGCTGGTGGGCGAAAGCGGGGCCGGCAAGTCGATGATCGGCAAGGCCATTCTGGGCATCCTGCCGCGCGCGGTGGAACTGTCGGGCGGGCGGATCGTGCTGGAAGGGCAGGATCTGGGAACCCTGCCGGCGGCAGAGCGGCGGCGGGTGATCGGCGCCAAGGCCGCGCTGATCCCGCAAGACCCGCTGACGGCGCTGAACCCTTCGCGCCGGATCGGACCGCAGATCACCGACCGCCTGGTTGATATTCTGGGCTGGGATCGCGCACGGGCCGAGGCGCGCGCCGCCGATCTTCTGGCCGAGGTTCAGATCCCGCAGCCGGCACGGGTGATGCGGTCCTATCCGCACGAGCTTTCGGGGGGCATGCGCCAGCGGGTGCTGATCGCCTCGGCCTTTGCGGCAGAACCGAAGCTGATCGTGGCGGATGAGCCGACAACGGCGCTGGATGTGACGGTGCAAAAGCAGATCCTGAGGCTGATCCGGCAAATGCAGGAACGCCATGGCACGGCGCTGCTGTTTGTCACGCATGATCTGGGGGTGGTCTCCAAGGTGTGCCAGAACCTGACCGTGCTTTACGCCGGGGCCGTGGTAGAGCGTGCAACCGTTGGCGCGTTCTTTGCGGGGCCCGCGCATCCCTATTCACGCGCCCTGCTGGCGGCAACGCCGAAATACACCGATCCGACAGGATCGCTGACCCCGGTGCCAGAGGCGGTGGTGGCGGCTGTGCGCGCGGAAGTGGTGGCGATGGACGAGGCCGAAGATGGATGATCTTTATCAGGTCAGCGACCTGCGGCTTTCGCTGGCCGACATGACGGCCAAGCCCCTGTTCGGCACCGCGCCCCGGCTGGAAATCCTGAAGGGGCTCAGCTTCACCATCCCGAAGGGCGAAGTGGTTGGCATCGTCGGCGGGTCGGGGTCGGGAAAATCCACGCTGGGGCGGGCGATGGTGCGGCTGCTGGAGCCTTCGGGTGGCAGCATCCGTTTTGCCGGAACCGACATCACCCATCTGGACGAGACGGCGCTGCGCCCCTTGCGGCGGCGGTTCCAGATGATCTTTCAGGATCCGATGTCCAGCCTGAACCCGCGTCACACCGTGAACCGCCTGATCGGGGCACCGCTGGCGCTGCACGGATTTGACGGCATCGCCGCGAGGGTGGACCGGGCGCTTGACCATGTCGGCCTGCCGCGCAGCTTCAAGGCGCGTTTTCCGCACGAACTTTCGGGTGGGCAGCGGCAGCGCGTAGGCATTGCACGTGCCATCGCGATGGAGCCAGAGTTCATTCTGGCCGACGAAATCGTTTCGGGGCTGGATGTATCGTCACAGGCGCAGGTGCTGAACCTGCTGGAGCAGCTGGTGCGCGACCTTGGGCTGACGCTGGCCTTCATCAGCCATGACCTGAGCGTGATCCGGCGCCTGTGCGCGCGCACCATCGTTCTGCATCATGGCGAGATCGTCGAGAATCGCCCGACCGCAGACCTGTTTGCCGCGCCCGCAGCCGCCTATACACGCGATCTTCTGGAAGCGATCCCCCTGCCCGATCCGGGCCAGGTCTGGGATTAGTCCCCAGACCCGGCTTGCGTCGCCAGAAAAGCCTCGACCTCGGCCCTTGTGGGCATGGCGGCGGCGGCGCCCGTGCGTGTGACGCTGATGCCCGCCACGGCACAGCCAAAGCGCAGCGCATCGGCCATGGGCCGGCCTTCGGACAGGGCGGTTGCCAGCCCGCCGTTGAAGGCATCGCCCGCGCCTGTGGTTTCCGCCACCGGGCCGGGCGCGCGGGCGGGCACATGCAGGCTTTGCCCGTCCTTGCGATACAGCACCCCCTTTTCGCCCAGCGTGATGATCGCCGCCCCCACCCCGCGCGCGATCAGCGCATCGGCGGCGGCCTCGGCCTCGGTCAGCGAGGTGACGGGCAGTCCGGTCAGGCTCTCGGCCTCGGATTCATTGGGGGTGATGATATCGACCATCGCCAGCATCCGGTCTGACAGCGTCGCGGCCGGGGCGGGGTTCAGGATCGTCGTCACCCCGGCGGCGCGGGCCAGTGCCAGACCTTCCTCGGCGGCAGCAAGGGGCTGTTCAAGCTGCGTCAGGAACACGCCCGCGCCTTCGATCAGCGCGCGGTTGGCATGGATGTCTTCCACCGTGATCCGCCCCGCGGCACCGGGGCAGACGATGATGGCGTTCTGGCCGGTTCCTTCCTCCAGAAAGATGAAGGCCGATCCGGTATGGCTGTCTGCGTCCTCGATCACATGCGGGGTGACGCCGGCCCCGGCCCAAACCCCGCGCGCCATCAGCGCGAAATCATCGCGCCCCAGCCGGGTGATCATATGGACATCGCCCCCCGACCGCGCGGCGGCAACCGCCTGATTGGACCCCTTGCCCCCCGGGCCAAGGTGGAACCCCGCCCCCATGATGGTTTCGCCAAGGCGCGGCAGGCGGGCGGCGCGATAGGCGGTATCGGCGTTGAAAATGCCCAGAACGACAACCGGTTTTCCCATGGCTCAGACCTCGGGCCCGATCACGCCCTTGCGGAACATGAAGCAGCCATAGAAACGCCGCTCGCCCGTGCGGATCACCGCATAGGCGCCCTTGGCAAGATCATAAAACGCAAAGCGGTCCACCCCGGGCAGCGGCCGGGCCCGGCCTTCGGCATGGTCCACCTTGGCCTGCACCTCTGCCTGCACCTCGGGCACTGCCGCGGGATCGCCCACAACCTCCATGCGGCCGGCGAAATCATCGACGAACGTATCCAGCGGCAGAACGGACAGGATCGCTTCGGCCGCCTCGGCAGAGGTCAGGTTGTCCATCCGCAAAAGCCGCCCTGTCACGCTGTGCCGGGCAAGGCTGTCAGCCGGGAAATTTGTATCGACCAGCACCAGATAATCCCCATGCCCCATGGCGCAGAGCGCGCCAAGAACCTCGGCGTTCAGCCGGCTGTCTATTCCCTTCAGCATCCTGTGCCTTTCCTCCCATCCTTTGCCCGCCCGTGGCCGTGTTCCGCGGGTTCGCGGCCACACTGCCCAAAGCCCCGGCGGCGCGCAAGCCCCGGTCAATCGCCCGCCGCGGGGTCAGCCCCGGCGGCCCGCCCGGGTTCGGGCAGATCAAGCGCCCGCGCCGTCTGATCGGCCAGCCCCATCCCGGCCTGATTCATTGTCAGGTAAGTGTCGGTCGCCCCTGCCGCCTGCAACCGGGCCAGATGGCTTTCATACAGCGCATGGCTGACGATCGGCCCGCGAAACCCCTTGCGCCGCAGCGCGCGGGCCGCGGTTTCCTTGGCATCGATGTTGTCCATGGCCAGCACCACCGCCTCCAGCGCCGTCACATCCAGCGCCCGCCAGAAAGCGGCATCCTCGACATCGGCAAAGCGGGCACTGCGCCCTTCGGCCTGATGGGCCGCAACCCGGTAGGGGTCGGCGTCGATGCCCACGATCCGGTCGCAGACTGCCGACAGCCGATCATAGGCAGCCGTGCCGGTGCGCCCAAGGCCCAGAATCATCACCCGTGCATTGCCCAGATCGGTTGGCATCTCGTCGCGGTGAACCCGGGCCGGTTCGAACCGGCTAAGCCAGCCTTCCCACCTGTCGAACAATGCCTGCGCCACCCGGTTCAGGGGGGCTGCAAGGGCAAAGGACAGGCTGACCGACAGTGCCAGCGGCACGATCCATTCAGGCAGCGCGCGCGAGGCGACGATCAGACCGAATTCGCTGTAGGCCGTCAGAGAGGCGGCCGCCAGAAAGGCGCTGCGGGCCCGCAGGCGGAACAGGATCAGGATGGCAAAGAACAGCACCCCTTTCAGTGGCAGCACCAGCAGGAATACAAGCGCGATGCCAAGATCCTGCCACCCCGGCAGACCCGCCATGCCGATCTGAAGGAAAAAGCCGACAAGGAAGATCTCTTTCAGCCCCCAGAGGCTGTCCGACAGTTCCTTTGCACGGGGATGCGATGAAAGCATCAACCCCATCACCA
>JALQTL010000349.1 GCA_023260935.1 Paracoccaceae bacterium | reverse complement strand
TCCACCAGCACCGAAGGCCCGCTCCTGGATCTGTTTCTGGCCGAAATCACCGGCATTTCCCGGCGCATGGCTGCCGAAGTGCATGTGATCCCCTTCGACGAGACCGCCCATCCCCCGGCCCGGCTCGATCTGGGGGCAGGGGCCGCGGCCCAGATCCGCGCCCTGCACCTGCCGCAGGGGGGCGGCACCGATTTCCGCCCGCTGATCGCGGCTGCCCGGCGGCTCGCACCCTCGGCGCTTGTCATCCTGACCGATCTGGAAGGCCCCTGCGGCCCCGATCCGCGCCTGCCGGTGATCTGGGCCGTGCCCGATGCCGCCACCCCGCCCTCAGCCCCCTTCGGCCATGTCCTTGCGCTGTCCCATTAGGGCGGCCAGCCGCGCATGGGCCGACACCCGGCCGCAATCATGGGCGATGTCGCGCAGATGCGTGCCATCGGCGATGTTCAGCCGCAACAGATCCGTTTCGGTCAGCGGTGGCTGGAACAGCCCCTGCGCCAGCATCTCCCGCTCGTCCGTTGTCAGCCGCAGGATTTCCGGCCCATCCTCGGCCTGCACCGATACATAGGTCAGGGGCGGGGCACGCCACAGGTCAGATTGTTCGATCACCAGATGCAGCCGGCCTTGCGTCAATCCCCGCGCCGCCGCGATCCGCGTCAGCATTTGCACCGATCGCGCGCGCAACAGATCAAGCCCCCGGTCCACATCCGCCCGTGGCATCAATCCGGCGCGTTGCGCCTTTGGCACCCGCAACAGCCGGCTTTCCACGAAATACACAAGGATCAGCATCGGCAGAGGCGCCTGCGCGATGGCAATCGCGTAATCGGGGAAGATCACCGCCGCCACGCCAAAGGGCACCAGCGCCAGAAGATAGCGCCACAGCTCTACCTCCAGCACCACGCGCAGCCACAAGCCGGGCCGCCCGCGCGCCGGCCACAGCGTGACCCGGCCCAGAAACCGGCGCGGCACATTGCGCGTTTCCAGTGCCGAGGGGTTCAGAACGGTGTCGCGGGTCACGATGAACATGGCGTCAAGCTGGCGCGAAGCCGCTCCCCGTCAAGCCCACCCCCCGTCAGGCCCACCCCCCGTCAGGCCCCCCTCAGCCGCGGCCCTTCCACGGCACCAGCCGCTTTTCCGCGATCCGCATCAGGATATCGATGCCATAGCCGATGATGCCGATCAGGATGATCCCCATCACCACGATGTCTGTCAGCTGGAACTTCGACGCGGCGATGATCATCATCCCCGCCCCCTTTTGCGCGGCCACAAGTTCGGCCGCCACCACCGTGCCCCAGCATACCCCCATCGCCACCCGCGCGCCGGTAAAGATATCGGGCAAGGAATTCGGGATGATCACATGCCGCATGATCTGCGCCTTTGACGCGCCCAGCGAATAGGCGGCATGGATCTTCGAAATCCGCACCCCCGACACGCCCGACCGCGCCGCAATCACCATGATCCACAACGCGGCAAGGAACAGCAGCACCACCTTGCCGGTTTCCCAGATGCCGAACCAGATGATGACCAGCGGGATCAGCGCCAGGGGCGGCACCGGGCGCATGAATTCCACGATCGGGTCGAACCAGCCCCGGAACCAGCTGGAAAGCCCCATGGCATAGCCCAGGGGTATCCCCACCAGAGAGCCAAGGAAGAACCCCGCCAGCACGCGGCCCAGGGATGCCGCCAGATGGCCCCAAAGCGAGGTGTTCTGATAGCCGACACTGGCAATCTCGATCAGGCGCGAGACAACCGCCTCGGGCGCGGGAAGCCAGATCGGCTCCATCTGCCAGCCGGAATCGGGCTCGAAATTCAACGATCCGCGCGCGGTCAGCGTCACGCTGCCATCCGCCAGCCGGATGGTCTGGTCGGTGGCAATCGGCTTGCCATCCACCGCCACCACCTGCGCGCCTGTCCCGTCGTTTTCCGCCGGCTTCAGCAGCACCGACCGCCATGCCGCCACCACATCGGCGTCATTCTGGGCAAAGCCGTCGCGCGCGGGCACCTCGGGCACGGCGGGCTTGGCGGTGCCCTGATAGACCAGCACCCGCACCTCGGCCGTATCTTCGGCGCCTGCCGGATTGCGCACCGTATAGGTAAAAGACGTCTCGCCCACAAAAGGGCCCGGCACATGCAGCGGCACCAGCCTTGACCCGGTGAAGGCGCCCCAGATCAGAAAGATCGACAGGATCGAGATGATCGAGGCTACCCGGTCCGGCACGATGGCGCTTTCATCGCCAAAGGTCACCGTTTTCAACGAGGTGAAATCATGCCGTTCCCGGTGCGCCTTGATCCGGCCCCAGATCAGCATCGAGACGACAAAGATCGCCACATAGAACAGAAGAACCATCATGCCGCTGTCTCCGACCGGCCCATGATCTCTTCCTCCATCCCCCAGATCATCGACAGGATCTCCTCACGCGTATCGGCAAAGCCCTCGGATTTCTTGACCGCGCGCAGATCCTGCCCCACGCCGCGTTCGGCAAAGGGCAGACGGTATTCCTTGAAGATCCGGCCCGGCCGGGGCGCCATCACCAGCAGCCGTTCGCCCAGAAGCAGCGCCTCCTCGACCGAATGGGTGATCAGGATCACGGTCTTGCCCGTTTCCTTCCACAGCTTCAGTACAAGGCCCTGCATCTTTTCGCGCGTCAGCGCGTCCAGCGCGCCAAGGGGTTCATCCATCAGGATGACATCGGGGTCATTGGCCAGACAGCGGGCAAGGGCCACGCGCTGCTGCATGCCGCCGGAAAGCTCATAGACCGCCTTGTCGCCAAAATCCTTCAGCCCCACCGTTTCCAGAAGATGCGCCGTGATCCGGTCCCTTTCGGCCCGGTCCATGCCCTTCATGCGCGGGCCGAAATCGATGTTCCGCCGCACGCTCATCCATTCGAAAAGCGCGCCCTGCTGGAACACCATGCCGCGTTCGGGGCTTGGCCCGGTGACGCGCTTTCCCCCCAGAAGAACCTGCCCGGCGGTCGGGGCCAGAAAGCCTGCAAGGATGTTCAGAAGCGTGGTCTTGCCGCAGCCCGAAGGCCCCAGCACGGAAAGCAGCTCCCCCTCTTTCAGGTCAAGCGAGACGTTCTGCAACGCCTGCACGGAACTGCCGTTGGGCAGATCGAAACGCATCGAGATATTGTCGATGATCAGTCCGGACATGGGCACCCCGGGAACTTCGGGCCTGTGATGATCAGGGCGGCCCGGAAGCCGGGCCGCCCCGCGCGAAAACTGGCTGCCGTCACATGCCCTTGGCAGCCGTCAGCGGGCCGGTGTTCACCTGCGCCGAATAATCCGGCAGGGCCGCGGGGATGGACCCTGCGTTCACGAAGACATCGGCCACGCCCTTCATGAAGTTCTGCGCGCCGCCACCCAGCCACTTGGCCGAAAGCTGCTCGTCGATCGACGGGAAAACGAAGGTCGACATGTCGCGCTCGGTCGCGGCCTCGTCCATGCCGGCATCCTTGGCAATCACCGGCAGCATCTCGGCCTTCTTCGACCCTTCGTTCCACATCGCATTGGCATCTGCCGTGATCTTCACGAACTTGGCCACCATTTCCGGGTTTTCAGCCACAAAGGACGCGGGCGCAGAGGTCACGTCGAAGACCAGAATGCCCAGCTCTTCCTTTTCCGCCCCGGTCAGCAGCACATTGCCGTGCTCCTTCATCCGGTTCAGACCGCCGCCATAGCCGCAAGCCATGTCAACCGCGCCCTGCGCAATCGCCGCCGCGCCATCCGGCGGGGCCATGTCGACGATTTCCAGCGTCGAAAGATCGATCCCGAAGTGGTTCATCTGGTTCAGGAACCCGTAATGCGCCGCAGTGCCCAGCGGCACGGCCACGCGCTTGCCTGCCAGGTCCGAGGCATTGTCCTTGGTGATTTCCAGATCGGTCCGCACCACGCAGTTGTCATTGTCGGAATAGGAAACCGCCACGTCGATGATCTGTAGATCCTGCCCGGCACTGGTGGCCACCACAAAGGGCGGCACGCCCTGGCTTACGGCAATCTGCACGTCGCCCGCCGCCATCGCGGCCGACATCGCGGTGCCGGTGTCAAAGGCCACCCAGTTCACCTTGACGCCCAGTTCGGCATCATAGGTGCCCATGGCCTTGGCATACTGGAACGGCATCGGCCATTCGAGGAAATAGGCGACGGTCAGTTCGTCCATCGCCATGGCGGCGCCGGAACCGGACAGCAGGGCTGCACCGGCAACCGCGCTCATCAGCGTCTTGCGAAAGGTCATTCCAAGTCCTCCGAGTTGGTTTTATTGGTTCATTGCCCGCATTGACCGGGGCATTTGTCTGCCTGTCCAGCAGGATCGGAAGGTTTCAGCAAATCTGAAGGCCTTTTTCACGGCCCGCTGGCCATGATCCCGATCTTTGCCCCGCTTTGCCCGGGCGCAAAATGATTCTGTATCTGGACCTATCGCACCGTCCCCACTGGCCCTACGATTGCCGCCTGCAAAGGCAGATGCTGGCGGCATGCCCCCGCTGGCCGCATCTGCGTGCCGGCGGGTCAATCAGCATTCGGAAAGGGTCGTGCCATGGAAGGCATCGCATCGGTCAACGATATCTCGGAAGTGGTCGAGGCCGACCGCATCCACGTCTGGCATCACCTCAGCCAGCACAAGCCTTACGAAACCATCGACCCCCGCGTGATCGTCGAAGGCCGCGGCATGAAGGTCTGGGATGCCAAGGGCAAGGAACATCTGGATGCCGTCTCGGGCGGGGTCTGGACGGTGAACGTCGGCTACGGCCGCGAATCCATCGCCAATGCGGTGCGCGACCAGCTCATCAAGATGAACTATTTCGCCGGCGCCGCCGGCTCTGTCCCCGGCGCAACCTTCGCGCAGCGCCTGACCTCCAAGATGCCCGGCATGACCCGCGTCTACTATTCCAACTCAGGGTCCGAGGCGAATGAGAAGGTCTACAAGATGGTCCGCCAGATCGCGCACCGTCACCACGGCGGGCGCAAATGGAAGATCCTTTACCGTGACCGCGACTATCACGGCACCACCATCGGCACGCTGGCCACTTCGGGGCAGGACCAGCGCGCCATGCAATACGGGCCTTACCCCGATGGCTTCGTCCGCGTTCCCCATTGCCTTGAATACCGCAAGCAGTGGGATGTCGAAAACTACGGCGAACGCGCCGCCGAGGCGATCGAGGAGGTGATCCTGCGCGAAGGCCCCGATACCGTGGGCTGCCTTGTGCTGGAACCCATCACCGCCGGCGGCGGCGTCATCGTGCCGCCCAAGGGCTATTGGGAAAAGGTGCAGGAAATCTGCCGCAAATACGATATCCTCCTGCATATTGATGAGGTCGTCTGCGGTGTCGGGCGCACGGGGCTGTGGTTCGGCTACCAGCACTATGGCATCAAGCCCGATTTCGTGACCATGGCCAAGGGCGTGGCTTCGGGCTATGCCGCCATCTCCTGCACCGTGACGACCGAGGCGGTGTTCGAGAAGTTCAAGGACGACCCTGCCGATCCGATGAGCTATTTCCGCGATATCTCCACCTTCGGGGGCTGCACCGCCGGCCCGGCAGCGGCGCTTGAGAATATGCGCATCATCGAGGATGAGGGCCTGCTGGAAAACACCCTGCGCATGGGCGAGCGCTGCCTTGCGAACCTCTCCGCGCTGATGGACAAGCACAAGGTCATCGGCGATGTGCGCGGCAAGGGCCTGTTCCTTGGTGCCGAACTGGTGGCTGACCGCGCAACGAAAGAACCCGCGGACGAAAAGAAGGTGCAGGCCGTGGTGGCCGACTGCATGGCCCAAGGCGTCATCATCGGCGCCACCAACCGCAGCCTGCCGGGGCTGAACAACACCCTCTGCCTCAGCCCCGCCCTGATCGCCACCGCCGACGACATCGACCACATCACCGATGCCATCGACGGCGCATTGACGAGGGTGTTTGGCT
>JALQTL010000292.1 GCA_023260935.1 Paracoccaceae bacterium | reverse complement strand
ATGTGGGAATAGCCCAGCTTTTCCGCCGATTGGCGGACGATCTTCACAAGCCTTGCGTCAAAGGTAACCGGGTCGAAATGGCCCACATCCTCGATCTCGCAGCTCAGCCCCAATTCCGCTGCCACGGCATGTGCCGCCCGGATCACCTCGGCCTTCATCGCATCCAGCTTGCCCTGTTCGGGGCTGCGGATATCGACCGTGAACACCGCCTTGCCGGGAATGACGTTGCGCGAATTCGGGTAGACATTGGCATGCCCGACGGCCCCCACGGCATTGGGCTGGTGGCTCATCGCGATCTGGTGCACACGTTCTGTGATCCGCGCCATGCCAAGGCCCGCATTGACGCGCATGTGCATCGGTGTGCTGCCGGTATGGGCATCGCGCCCCGTCAGGGTGATCTGCAACCACCACAGGCCTTGTCCGTGGGTGACCACGCCAATATCCTTGCCCTCGGCTTCCAGGATCGGGCCCTGTTCGATGTGCAGTTCCAGCATCGCATGCATCTTGCGCGCACCGACGGCCTCGTCGCCCACCCAGCCGATCCGCTTCAGTTCCTCGCCAAAGGTCTTCCCCTCGGCATCCGTGCGGACATAGGCGTAATCCTGGCTGTGCATTCCCGCAAAGACCCCCGAAGCCAGCATGGCCGGCGCGAAACGGGTGCCTTCCTCATTCGTCCAGTTTGTCACGACGATCGGGTGCTTCGTCTTGATGCCCATGTCGTTCATTGTGCGCACCACTTCCAGCGCCCCCAGCACGCCAAGGACGCCGTCATATTTGCCGCCCGTCGGCTGGGTATCCAGATGGCTTCCCATATAGACGGGCAGGGCATCGGGGTCTGTGCCGGGGCGGGTCATGAACATGTTGCCCATGGTATCGACACCCATCGTCATGCCTGCATCCTCGCACCACTGGCGGAACAGGTGGCGACCTGCGTTATCGGCATCCGTCAGGGTCTGGCGGTTGTTCCCGCCCGCCACGCCGGGGCCGATCTTCGCCATGTCCATCAGGCTGTCCCACAGGCGCGCGGGGTTGACGCGGAGGTTTTCTCCGGGTGCTGGCATCAGCTGGCTCTCCCTTTTTTTCGGGCCTCTGTCGGACCCTCTTGGCCGGTCTTGCGACGACTCGCGTTCTGACCGTATGGTCAAGGGACAGCGCACCACAACCTGACCAACCGGTCAACAAAATTCAAACGGGGCCCATGAACGAAAACGCCCGGATTTCACGCATCCAGAAGGGCAAGCGCACGGAAATCCGTCGCGAGAATGAGCGTGTGATCCTTGAGGCGGCCGAGAAGGTCTTTGCCGAGGCGGGTTTTGGCGGCGCCACCATGCAGTTGATCGCCGATATGGCGGGGCTGCCAAAGGCGAACCTGCATTACTATTTTGCCACCAAGGAAGACCTGTATCGCCGCGTGGTGCAGAACATCTTTGAAATCTGGCTGCATGCCGCCGACAGTTTTGACAATGCCGCCGGCCCCGCCGAAGGCATCGGCGCCTATATCGAGGCCAAGATGGAAATCTCGCGCCGGCATCCCTTCGGCTCGAAGGTCTGGGCGTCCGAGGTGATGCATGGCGCGCCAGTCATTCAGGACTATCTGGAAACCACGCTGCGCGAATGGACCGATGGGCGCATGGCGGTGATCCAGCGCTGGATCGACGCCGGGCTGATGGCCCCGGTCAACCCGCGCCAGCTGCTTTACATGATCTGGGCCACAACCCAGCATTACGCCGATTTCGGGCATCAGATCGAAACGCTGAATGCCGGCAAGCCGTTGACAGACCGTCAGTGGCGCGATGCGACCGAAACCGTGAAATCCGTCATCCTGCGCGGCATTGGCGTGCTTGTGTGACCCATGCCCCTTGCAGGAGGAACAGATGACCGAGGTGCCCGACAGCGCCGCCCTGATCGCCGAGGCAAAGACGCTGCTCTTTGCGCGCTTTGACGAAGATACCGCCCGCACCCTTGGCCTTGTGCTGACCGATATGGCCCGTGCGGAAAACCTGCCGGTGGTGATTGATATCCGCACCGCGCAGCGCTGCCTTTTTCATATGGCCCTGCCCGGATCGACCGCGTTGAACGACCTGTGGGTCGACCGGAAATCAGCCACCGCGCTGCTGTTTCACGAGGCGTCGCTTCTGGTGGGCACCCGCAACCGGGAAAAGGGCGAAACCCTTGCCCGGCATGGTCTTTCGCCACAGACCCATGCCGATAACGGGGGCGCTGTGCCCATTGTGGTGGCCGGGGTGGGCATGGTGGCCTGCCTCACCGTTTCGGGCCTGCCGCAGCGCGAAGATCACCGCCTTGCCGTGCGAGGCATCCGGGCCGTCCTTCAAGGTCCGTGACCGCCGACCCCCCGGATGGTCAGGCGATCGGGGTCCAGATCACATCGTCGATGCGGGGGGCACCGGTGGCCAGCATCACCAGACGGTCGAAGCCAAGGGCGATGCCGCTTGCGGGGGGCATCTGCTCAAGGGCTGCCAGAAAATCCTCGTCCAGAGGATAGCGTTCGCCGTAGACGCGCTGTTTTTCATCCATCTCGGCGGCAAAGCGGCGGCGCTGTTCGGCGGGGTTGGTCAATTCGCCAAAGCCGTTGGCCAGCTCCACGCCGCAGGCATAAAGTTCGAACCTTTCGGCCACGCGCGGATCATCGGGGCAGGGGCGCGCAAGTGCCGCCTCGGCCACGGGATAGCGGTCAAGGATGGTCGGGCGGCCATGGCCCAGATGCGGCTCCACCTTTTCCACCAGCACGCGGCTGAGCATGTCAGACCATGTGTCATCGGGCGCATGGCGGATGCCGGCACGGTCCATGCCGGCGGCAAGGGCAGGGGCCGAAGGTGTGCCATCCGGGCCAAGGGTGGCCAGCAGGTCGATCCCGGCATGGCGCTGGAAGGCATCGGTCAGCGAAAGCCGTTCGGGCGGGGCGAAGGGGTCGCAGGTGGCGTCACGGAAGCGAAAGGTGTCACCCCCCGCCGCCCGGGCCGCCAGCCCCAGAAAGGCGGCGCAATCTTCCATCAAAACCGTGTAATCCTCGCCCACGCGATACCATTCCAGCATCGTGAATTCCGGGCTGTGCAGGGCGCCCCTTTCGCGGTTGCGCCAGACATGGGCAAAGGCGTGAATCCGCGTCTCTCCCGCCGCCAGCAGCTTTTTCATCGCAAATTCGGGGCTGGTGTGCAGATACATCTGTCGGGGTTGGCCGTCATTGCCGATGGCGGTTGTGGCAAAGCCGTGCAGATGCGCCTCGTTTCCCGGGCTGATCTGAAGGGCGGCCGGGTCCACCTCGGTAAAGTCGCGCGCGGCCAGCCAGGCACGGATCGCACCTTGAATCCTCGCCCGCGCCATCAGCAGCGGCCGGCGGTCGGCGTGGCGAAGACGGGACCAGAAGGGCGTATCTGCGGGCATCGGGCGGGGCCTTTGCAACAAGGAGCGTTCAATAGGGGTGGAAATTCGCGCCGGGATGCGCTAGGCGCGGGGCCAATCACGGGCGGCGCTTAAGCCGCCTTCCCAGAAACTGCAAGGTCAACAATGGTCAAAGTCATCGCCTCGTCGCTGCGCAAGGGCAATGTCGTCGAAATGGACGGCAGGCTTTATGCGGTTCTTACCGCTCAGAACATCCATCCCGGCAAGGGCACTCCCGTCACCCAGGTAGACATGCGCCGCATCGTCGATGGCGTGAAGGTGTCGGAACGCTGGCGTACCACCGAACAGGTGGAAAAGGCCAATGTGGACGAACGCGCCTACAACTATCTGTACAGCGATGGTGAAGGCTATCACTTCATGGAGCCGGAGACCTATGAACAGATCGCCGTTCCGGAAGATGTGATCGGTGATGGCAAGGTTTACCTGCAAGAGGGCATGACCTGCTGGCTGAAGACGCATGAAGGCGTGCCGCTGGCCATCGAATTCCCGCAAAAGATCACGGTCGAGATCACCGAGACGGAGCCGGTGGTGAAGGGGCAGACGGCCTCTTCCTCCTACAAGCCCGCAATGACGGATTCGGGCCTGCGCGTAATGGTGCCGCCGCATATCGGGGCGGGCACCCGGATCATCATCAACACCGAAGACAATTCCTACGTCGAACGCGCCAAGGACTGATCTTTTCAGACCGGGCAATGGCTTTGGGGGTGGCCTTGTGGCCGCCCCCAGTTCATTTGGAAGGCAGCGGCAAGGGGCAGGGCAATGGCAAGCGGATTCGGGTTTGATCTGAAGGCAACCGACGGGGCGGCGCGGACGGGGGTGATCCACACCCCGCGCGGCGATATCCGTACCCCCGCCTTCATGCCCGTGGGCACGGCCGCCACGGTAAAGGCGATGCTGCCCGAAAGCGTGCGTGCGACAGGCGCCGATATTCTTCTGGGCAATACCTATCACCTGATGTTGCGGCCGACGGCGGAACGCATCGCCCGGCTGGGCGGCCTGCACAAGTTCATGAACTGGGACCGTCCGATCCTGACCGATTCCGGCGGGTTTCAGGTCATGTCTCTGGCATCCTTGCGCAAGCTGACCGAAGAGGGCGTGCGCTTTTCCAGCCATATCGACGGGTCTAAGCACATGCTGAGCCCCGAGCGCAGCATGGAGATTCAAAAGCTTCTCGGTTCGGACATCGTGATGTGTTTTGACGAATGCCCGGCCCTGCCCGCGACCGAGGCCGAGGTGGCAAAATCCATGGCCCTGTCGATGCGTTGGGCCCAGCGGTCGCGCGATGCCTTTGGCGACAGGCCGGGTCATGCCCTGTTTGGCATCATGCAGGGTGGCGTCACGCGTGATCTGCGTGAGGAAAGCGCCAAGGCGCTGACGGCCATCGGTTTTGACGGCTATGCCGTCGGTGGCCTTGCAGTGGGCGAAGGGCAAGAGGCGATGTTCAGTGTGCTGGACTATGCGCCGGGGTTCCTGCCCGCCGACAAGCCGCGCTATCTTATGGGCGTGGGCAAGCCGGATGACATCGTGGGCGCTGTCGAACGCGGGATCGACATGATGGATTGCGTTCTGCCCAGCCGGTCAGGCCGCACCGGACAGGCCTGGACCCGTCGCGGTCAGGTCAACATCAAGAACGCCCGTCACATGGATGATCCGCGCCCGCTGGACGAAAACTGCACTTGCCCTGCCTGCCGCAGCTATAGCCGGGCCTATCTTCACCATGTGTTCCGCGCGCAAGAGATGATCTCGGGCATGCTGCTGACATGGCACAACCTGCATTATTATCAGGAGCTTATGCAGGGCCTGCGCGAGGCGATTGCCGCGGGGCGGCTGGCAGATTTTGTCGCGGCGTTCCACGCGGCCCGTGCCGAAGGTGACATCGAACCGCTTTAGGCTTGGGACAGGGCACCGGGCGCGGCACGCTTCCGGTGGAAACGAACATCAGTCAAGGCCTTCGGGGGCGGGCCGTGAAAAGCGGCCTGAGGCGATGCGACGCCGGGCAGCCCAACGATATCTGCGAAAATTCGATTATTTGATTTACACTTTTGCCGAGATTCGGAGATTCCTTTGGATTCCGCCTGCAAAAAGGTATGCTGAGCTGCCACGGCACCGAATTTCGCGCGAAAAGCTGTAAACTTCTGCGGGAACTTTTTGCAGGAACCTGCTAACGTCCGCTTCGGCGCCTTGGATCAACGGACGAGAAGCTTGAAGTTTCAGCAAAATTTCTGCGTCGTCGACTCGTCGCTTCGCCTGCTTTGGGTGGGTGGCGACTGGGACGACTTCGCCCTCAGTAACGGGGGGGCGGCCTGTATAGCCAACTCGGTGCTGTCTACCCCCCTGACGGCCCATATCACCGATGTGCGCACAGCCGATGCGGTGGCCGATATGGTGCGCGCGGTGCTGGATCTTCAGCGCCTGCTGAAATTCGAATACCGCTGCGATTCCCCAGCCGAAATCCGCCGCTTCCGCATGACCATCCAGCCCATGAAGGATGGGCGGGCGCTGATGGTGCATGATCTGCGCGATGCCGAGATGATTCCCGTGCCGCTGGTCCCCTGGCGCTTCGATCCCACGGCGGACGCGCTGAAATGCTCCATGTGCTGTTCGGTCAGCGTGGGAAGCGACTGGGTCGATCCGGTGGAACTGGGCCCGGATCATCCTTCGGACGTGGCCTTCACGCTTTGCCCTGCCTGCGGCGGACGTATCGATCACGCGATTGCGGCCACCCAGTCTGGTACGGATTCGGCCGGGATGCAGGATGTTTTGCCCGACTCGGGCTTTGCGCAGGATTGATGCCGCGCAAGGCTGCCGGATTTCCGCCCTTGTTCCGCCCAGCCAGCGGGTTCACAATATGGGGATGGCGAATGTTGCGCGCCGGTCGGGCTGGTTGACTTGACCCTGCACGCCCCCCAGATATAGGGGCCGAACAGGGGAAGGCTGGATGCTGCCGATGACCGGGGCCGTGGCCTTCCTGCCGAGAAAGGATACGCGAATGAGCGAAACGCTTTCCCCCAGCTATCCGGTGTTGCCGCTGCGCGACATCGTGGTGTTCCCGCATATGATCGTGCCGCTTTTCGTAGGGCGCGAGAAATCCGTGCGGGCGCTGGAAGAGGTGATGCAGGATGACCGTCAGATCCTGCTTTCCAGCCAGATCGACCCGTCGGTGGATGATCCCGAAACCGATGGCATCTACCGTGTGGGCGTGCTGGCCAATGTGCTGCAACTTCTGAAGCTGCCCGATGGCACCGTCAAGGTGCTGGTCGAAGGCAAGAAGCGCGTCAAGGTTACGGAATTCCTTGATAACCCCGGCTATTTCGAAGCCCGTGCTGTGGCCCTGTCTGAACAGCCCGGTGACAAGGCCGCGGTCGAGGCGATGTTGCGCGCCGTGGCGGACGAGTTCGAGAAATACGCCAAGGTGAAGAAGAACATCCCCGAAGAGGCGCTGTCGGCCGTGGCCGATGCGCGCGAACCTGACCGGCTTGCCGATCTGGTGGCCGGCCATCTGGGCATCGAGGTGGCGCAGAAGCAGGCGCTTCTGGAAACGCTTGATGTATCCGAGCGTCTGGAAAAGGTTTACGGCCACATGCAGGGCGAGATGAGCGTTCTGCAGGTGGAAAAGAAGATCAAGAGCCGCGTCAAGAGCCAGATGGAAAAGACGCAGCGCGAATATTACCTGAACGAACAGATGAAGGCGATCCAGCGTGAGCTGGGGGATGGCGAGGATGGCCAGAACGAGCTGACCGAGCTCGAAGACCGCATTGCCCGCACCAAGCTTTCGAAAGAGGCCCGCGAAAAGGCTGAGGCCGAGCTGAAGAAGCTGAAGTCGATGAGCCCGATGAGCGCCGAGGCAACGGTGGTGCGCAACTATCTTGACTGGCTTCTGGGCGTGCCTTGGGGGGTACGGTCCAAGGTCAAGAAGGATCTGGGTCGCGCGCAGACAATTCTGGATGCCGATCACCACGGGCTGGTGAAGGTGAAGGAACGCATTGTCGAATATCTGGCCGTGCAGGCGCGGTCGGCCAAGCTGAAGGGGCCGATCCTGTGCCTTGTCGGTCCTCCGGGCGTGGGGAAAACTTCGCTTGGGCGGTCGGTGGCCAAGGCCACGGGGCGCGAGTTCATCCGCATCAGCCTGGGCGGCGTGCGCGACGAATCCGAGATTCGCGGCCACCGTCGGACCTATATCGGGTCGATGCCGGGCAAGATCATCCAGTCCTTGAAGAAGGCCAAGACGACCAACCCGCTGATCCTTCTGGAGGAGATCGACAAGATGGGGCAGGATTTCCGGGGCGACCCGGCAAGCGCCCTGCTGGAGGTGCTGGACCCTGAACAGAACTCCACCTTCGTCGATCACTACCTTGAGGTGGAGTATGATCTGTCGAATGTGATGTTCATCACCACAGCCAACAGCTACAACATGCCGGGCCCCCTGATGGATCGCATGGAGATCATCCCGCTGTCTGGCTACACCGAGGATGAAAAGCGCGAGATCGCGAAAAAGCACCTGCTGCCCAAGCAGATCGAGGCGAATGGCTTGCGCAAGGGTGAATTCACCGTCACCGACGAGGCGCTGACCCATACCATCCGCTATTACACCCGTGAAGCCGGTGTGCGGAATCTGGAACGCGAGATTGCCAAGCTGGCCCGCAAGGCGGTGACGGATATCCTGAAGGGCAAGGCCAAGTCGGTCACGGTCGACCCTGCCAAGGTGGAAGAATACCTTGGCGTGCAGCGGCATCGCTACGGGCTTGCGGAAAAGGAAGATCAGGTCGGTGTCGTGACCGGTCTGGCCTGGACATCGGTGGGCGGCGATCTGTTGCAGATCGAGGCGCTGAAGCTGCCCGGGAAGGGGCGGATGAAGACCACCGGCAAGTTGGGCGATGTAATGAAGGAATCGATCGACGCGGCCTCCAGCTATGTCCGCTCGGTTTCGCCGCAGCTTGGGGTCAAGCCGCCGAAGTTCGAAACGATGGATATTCACGTCCACGTTCCCGAAGGTGCCACGCCGAAGGATGGCCCCAGTGCCGGGCTTGCCATGGTCACGTCGATCGTTTCGGTCATCACCGGCATTCCGGTCCGCAAGGATGTGGCGATGACGGGTGAGGTGACGCTGCGGGGCAATGCGCTGGCGATCGGGGGCTTGAAGGAAAAGCTTCTGGCTGCCTTGCGGGGGGGCATCAAGACCGTGTTGATCCCGCAGGAAAACGAAAAGGATCTGGCCGAGATTCCCGATAATGTGAAGGAAGGGCTGAAGATCATTCCGGTGTCGCATGTGCGCGAAGTGTTGCAGCACGCGCTGGTGCGTCAGCCCGAGGCGATCGAGTGGGACGAGGCGGCCGAAGAGGCTGCCGCCGCCGCCCGCAAGATGGCGGTCGATCCGCCAGCCGCCACGGCGCATTGATCGGCGGGCAGGCTGTGATCTTTGGGGGCGCGGTTTC
>JALQTL010000130.1 GCA_023260935.1 Paracoccaceae bacterium | reverse complement strand
ACAAAATCGTTCCGGCGCTTTTTCGAACCCATGGCTTGGAATCCGAATCGCTTGCCGTCCAGCTTGATGGTGCGGTTTTTGGCCTTCACTTCCAGCAAGATATCGAAAAATGGCTGATCCGTGGTGGAGATGTTGAACGTGCGGGCGCCGTCGCCGCCCGTGCCGCAGGTGTCGACCACCGCGGGCGCCACCGCCTGGATCCGCCGAGCGCGGCGGCGCGTCTGGTGCTGGCTTCCATCGCCATCGCCATGACCGCGCTGATCCTGTCGGAATGGGTCAGCCGCGCCGTTGCCCGCAGGATCGGCGGATCATCATGACGCTGACGGTTTCCCTGACCCATCGCCTTGCCGGCATGGCGCTGGATGTGGCCTTCACCGCGCCGCCGGGGGTAACGGCGCTGTTCGGCCGGTCGGGCGCGGGCAAGACCACGGTGGTCAATGCCGTTGCGGGCCTTCTGACCCCGGATAGCGGCCATGTTGAGGCCGATGGCATGGTGCTGCTGGATACAAGGCGCGGCATCAACCTGCCGCCCCACCGCCGCCGCGTCGGCTATGTGTTTCAGGACGCGCGGCTGTTCCCGCATCTGAACGTGCGCCAGAACCTGCTTTACGGCCGCTGGTTTTCGCCCCGGGGCGATGGCCCGGGGCTGGACCAGATCGCCGATCTTCTGGGTATCTCCGGCCTCTTGTCGCGCCCCACGGCGGCGCTTTCGGGGGGGGAACGGCAGCGCGTGGCGCTGGGCCGGGCGATCCTGTCGAACCCGCGCCTTCTGTTGAT
Organism: Paracoccaceae bacterium; assembly: GCA_023260935.1. GTDB lineage: Bacteria > Pseudomonadota > Alphaproteobacteria > Rhodobacterales > Rhodobacteraceae > Pseudotabrizicola. Next base: position 2,227 of record JALQTL010000130.1, on the reverse strand, counting down.
GGACGAACCCCTTGCCGCGCTGGACGAGGCGCGCAAGGCCGAAATCCTGCCCTATCTGGAACGGCTGCGCGATGACCTGCGCCTGCCCATCCTCTATGTCAGCCATTCGATGGCCGAAGTGGCGCGTCTGGCCACCACCATCGTGCTGCTCGATGCCGGGCGCGTGGTGGCAGCGGGGCCCACGGGCGCCATCCTGTCAGACCCGGCCCATGCCCCGGCGCTGGGCCTGCGGGAAGTGGGGGCGGTGCTGACCGCCCGCCTGTCGGGCGTGGTGGAAGACGGGCTCAGCCGCCTTGACGGGCCCGCCGGCCCCTTGTGGCTGCCCCGGGTCAACGCCGCCCCCGGCACAGCGCTGCGCCTGCGCATCCTTGCGCAGGATGTGATGCTGGCCACCGAAGCACCCCGCGCCATCTCGGCGCTCAACGTCCTGACATGCCGGGTGGTGGATATCCGCATGGGCGAAGGCCCCGGCGCGCTGATCCGGCTTGAGGCGGGGGGAGAGCTGCTTCTTTCCCGTATCACCCGCCGCTCTGCCACGGCACTTGGCCTGACGCCCGGAATGCAGGTCTTTGCGGTGCTGAAGGCCGTGTCGGTGGCGCAGGAAAACATCGGCGCCCCACCGGCTTGACAGCCCGCACCGGGCCTGACACCTTCGCGCCTTATCGGATACGCGGCGTCTCCGGTTGGTCGAACGACGGCGCTTTTTTCCGATAGCCAGAGGTTGCCATGGCCCTTGAAGACGCCAAATCCGAAATCGACACCGCCTTCACCCGCAAGGGGCTGAAAGGCCTTGCCTTTGAAAACGCCTTTGCCGGGGCCACGTCCTTCCTGCGCCGCACCTATACCAAGGATCTGACCGGGGTGGATCTGGCCATCACCGGCGTGCCCTTCGATCAGGCGGTGACGCACCGCACCGGCACCCGCTTTGGCCCCCGCGCCATCCGCGAGGCAAGCGCGCTGCAACCCTTCGATCCGCCCTATGGCTGGCCCACCAGCCCGCTGGAGGAGATGGCGGTGATCGATTATGGCGACCTTGCCTTCGATTACGCCCACACGCCCAGCTTTCCGGGCCTTCTGACCAACCATATCCGCACCATCCTGGCCGCCGGGGCGGGGACGGTCACGCTGGGGGGCGATCACTTCATCACCCTTCCCATCCTGCGCGCCTATGCCGAAAAATACGGTCCGATGAGCGTGATCCATTTCGATGCCCATTCCGACCTCTGGCAGGATGACGACATGGACCGGATCGACCATGGCACCTTTTTCTACAAGGCCGTGAAGACCGGGGTGATTGATCCGGCACGCTCAGTCCAGATCGGCATCCGCACCCATTGCGAAGATTACCTTGGCGTCGAATATATCGACGCGCGCACGGTGCATGAAAAGGGCGTGGCCCATGCGGTCGCCCGCGCCAGATCGATCGTGGGGGATCATCCCACCTATGTGACCTTCGATATCGACTGCCTTGACCCTTCGGCCGCGCCCGGCACCGGCACGCCGGTCTGGGGCGGTCTGGCAAGCTGGCAGGCGGCGGCCCTGATGCGCGGGCTGGCGGGGATCAATCTGGTGGGGGGCGATGTGGTCGAGGTCTCGCCGCCTTATGACACCACGGGCGCCACCGCGATCGCGGGCGCTCATGTCGCGATGGAGCTGATTGCGCTATATGGCTGGACGCGGCGCGGATGAGGGTGATCTTGTTTATTATCGCCGTTCTGGTGCTGGTCAGTCTGGTTCTGGTGGGCGAAGCCTATGTGCGGTTCTCACCTCTGGAGCCTGCCCGGTTCCATCAGGCTTCCGGCCCCGAGGCGGTGGGCGACTGGCCGGAAAAGGGCGGCTTCACGGCGGTTCTTGTTACGCCTGATCCGCAGGTCGCGCTTGAGGCGGTGGCCGCGGTCGCCCGTCAGGCGCCGCGCACCCGTGTTCTGGCGGGCGAGGAGGGCGCGGGGCATATCAGCTTCGTTACCCGCAGCGTTTTCTGGGGCTTTCCCGATGTCACGAATATCTGGGTCGCGGGCGAGAGGCTGCATATCGCGGGGCATCTGGTCTATGGGCGCTCGGATTTCGGGGTGAACCGCGCACGGGTTGAAGGCTGGCTTCGGGCCGCTGGCCTGCGCGAATGATGTTGCGTGATGTCACGGGCGGGCCTGACGCGCGGGCAGGGCTTGTCGGGCGCGGGGCGGTTTCCTATCTCGGGCCGGAGTTGCGCTGAAAGGGGCGGTCGATG